>JAHEJE010000163.1 GCA_024639035.1 Alphaproteobacteria bacterium | reverse complement strand
TCATAATTGCCCTGATAGAGCGTCAGCTTGCCCTGGTGCAGATGCAGGATGGCATCGACGGCCAGGTTGAGCACATCGCGGTCGTGGCTGACGATGACCACGGTGCGGCGGTAGGTGCGCAAGTAGTTCTGCAGCCAGATAACCCCTTCCAGGTCGAGATAGTTGGTCGGCTCATCGAGCAGCAGTACGTCGGGTGCCGCAAACAGCGCCGCAGCCAGTGCCACACGCATCCGCCAGCCGCCCGACAGGGCAGAGCACGGGCCGGCCTGCTGGACCTCGCTGAACCCGAGGCCGGCCAGAATGGTGGCGGCACGCGCCGGCGCCGAATGGGCATCGATATCGGCCAGCCGGGTCTGGATATCGGCAATCCGGTGCGGGTCGGTTGCCGTTTCGGCTTCGTCCAACAGACTGGCCCGTTCGCTGTCCGCCTCCAGCACCGTGTCGAGCAGCGAGGTCTCGCCGCCCGGCGCTTCCTGCGCCACGGTGCCGATGCGCGCTGAGCGCGGCACCGAAATCGAACCGCTTTCCGACTGCCACTGCCCGAGGATCAGTTTCAGCAAGGTGGACTTGCCGGCGCCGTTGCGCCCGACCAGACCGACCTTGTGGCCGGCCGGCAGCGCAACCGTGGCATGATCGATCAGCAAACGGCCCTCGATCCGGAATGTCAGGTCATTGATATGCAGCATGATGGGGCTCGTTTAGCGCAACCGTGCGCGGCTGCAAAGTCGGTTCATGTACCGTTCATATCGGTTTTGCGAGAACTCAGGTATCCCTGCAACACGGCAGCGGGAGGAAACGCCTGCCGTGTGTGCATCAATCGTCCCCAACACCGGGACGCTTCAGTGACGAGATGGAGTGGATTTTATGAACAACAAGCTACGTGTCCTTGCTATGGGGCTCTTGCTCGGTGTTGCGCCGATGGCAGCGCTGCCGGCAAATTCTGCCCAGGCGGGTGAACACCTTAACCTGGAGCGCAGCGTCGAATCGTTCCGGCAACATGCGAACCAGATGAAGTCCCGGGAACTGCGGGCTTACATCCGTCAGTTGAAGGCAAACATCAACAGCGAAAACCGCCGCGACTACCGCGCGAAGATCCGCGTTTTGCGCAGCGAACTTAAAGCCCGCAGGGCAAGCAAGAACCAGAGAGCTGCAAAGAAGACCAAGCGCACCGGGGCAGAGCAAAAGCTAGCGCAGGCCACGAACACCAACAACAACAAGGTGGCGCGCCGCTACCTGCGCAAGGCCAGGCCTTCCGGCGAACTCAACGCTCGCCAACTTCGGGCGCGAATCGCAAAGACCCAGCAGATGTTGGATATGCAGGATCTGCGCAAGGGCGTGCGCCGCGACTTGAACCTCATGCTGCAGCGCGATCGTGGCGAATACACCGTCAAGACCGGTAAGGTGCAGCAGCAACAGCCGGAAACCGCCAAGGCAACCCGCAAGAAAGGCACACCGACCCAAGCTGCGACACAGGCCGGCCAGGATCCCAATCGCGAGGCGCAGGACGTATTGTCCGACCAACGCGCGGCACAGCAGCTGAGTGAGGAGCAACTTCGCGCCAGGCTGCAACGCAACCGGCGGGCCTTGCGCAGCAATCGGGTGGACACGCGCAATGCGAATCGCCTTCGCGAGCGGCTGCGCCAGGATCGCACCGAACTGCGCAGCCGGGTCCGGGCAAGCCGGACCGGCACCAAGGTGGAGCAGCCCCAGCAGAACCAGAACTACAGGAACGCCTTGCTGGGTCAGACCCGGCCGGCCCACAGCGTGCGCACGCCGAATTTGTCTCTGCGCGTGCAGCGGACCCGCAATCTGCTGGCCGGCGGCAACTTGACTGCTGCCGAACGCAACAGGCTGCAGAACCTGCTGGAACGTGACCGCCGAGAATTGCGCACCCGCTGGAGGCATCGCCGCGACCGTCGCCGGGGCGACCTGGCCGGGCGGGTCAGGAACAATGACATCAACATCGTGATCTCGCCGTGGAACCACTATGAACCGCGCGAAGATATTGCCTTCGCCGAAGCCGAAGACGGCTATATCGAGCGCCAGCTGGTGGCGCCCGCCCGCCGGCAACTGAAGCGTCGTTACACCTTCGATGAATATCGCCGCACGCCGCAGTTGCGCGACGCCATGCCGGCGGTCGACGTCGACACCATCAACTTCGGCTTCAATGAGAGCTTTGTGCGCGAAGAAGAGATCGATCAGCTCGAACGGCTCGGCGCGGTCATCGAACGGATCGTTGCAAAGCACCCCGACGAGGTGTTCCTGATCGAAGGCCACACCGATGCGGTCGGCTCGGGCGAGTACAACCTCGGACTGTCGCAACAGCGTGCCGAGGCGATCCGCAGCGCGTTGCTCGAGTACTTCGTCATCGAACCGCGCAACCTGACCACCATTGGCTATGGCGAACAGTACCTGAAGGTCTATACCGAGGAGCCGGAAGAAGAAAACCGCCGGGTTTCGATCCGCCGCATCACCCCGGTGCTTGCCACGAATTGATCTCCCACACGTTTTGGCCATCGCACAGACCGGGGGTTTGATGGCCAATGCACCCCGGCGTTGGCGACAGCGCCGGGGTGCTGCCGTTTTTGCAGCACCGATGCCGCCTGAATGCCCAACTGCCGCTTGAAGCCGCTGATGTGCGCCGCTATAAGGCCGGCATCGAGACGACCCTCCCACCAGATTGCAAAGGAACAGGACCGCCATGACAGAGCGCACGTTTTCCATTATCAAGCCGGATGCCACGCGCCGCAACATCACCGGCAAGATCATCACCAAGCTGGAGGATGCCGGCCTGCGGGTCGTCGCCCAGAAGCGGGTACGCTGGTCGAAGGCGGATGCCGAAGCGTTCTATGCCGTGCACAAGGAACGCCCGTTCTTCAACGACCTCGTGGCTTTCATGACCTCGGGGCCTGTGGTGCTGCAGGTGCTTGAGGGCGACACCGCCGTTGCCCGCAACCGCGAGATCATGGGCGCCACCAATCCGGCAGAGGCCGCTGCCGGCACCATCCGTGCCGAATATGCCGAATCTCTCGAGGCGAATTCGGTGCATGGCTCCGATTCACCGGAGAATGCAGCGATCGAAATCTCCCAGTGCTTCAGCGACGCCGAGATCGTCGGCTGACCGCGGGCCGGCCCCGCACAGCAGATATGAAAAACCCCGGCGGTCCAAATCGACCGCCGGGGTTTTTTTGATCAGGCGTTCGCGCCAGGGACCGCTCAGATGCGGATCTTGCCGATGATCCGGCCGCTGCGGGCGCTTACCGTCACGTAGAAGCGCTTGCCGTAACGGCTTGCCGTGAAGCCGTAGCGGCCGCCGCGGCAATCATTGGCGCGGATGTGGTGAAACCCGCGGCTGCGCAGAACATGTCTCGCGCCGCGGCAACTGACCGCCCGGTACACGGGGCGCGGGGCAGGGGCGTAGTGCCCGTAGGCGTAGGGGCGCGGCGCGGCATAATGCACCGGTCCGTAATACGGCCTGTAGTGGCCGGCGTGATAGCCGTGGTAGGGCACTCCGACGCCGATGTGAAACTGCACCTTGCTGCCGGCGTGGGCAGTACCCGGTTGCAGCGCGATGGCGGACGCGGCCACGGCGGCAGCGGCTATAATGGTGTTCTTGATCATGGTTGGACCTCCTCGTCACCGGTTTACTGACAGGCACGCCAGCGCCACGCTGCGTGCACGATGCAGCCAATATGACGCGGGCCGGCTGAACGAATGCGGAAACGGTCGTTCATCGGCAATTCATTTCGGTTAACGGTCGAGCGCCGGGTGCACGCCGGCCCCGCGGCATGGTTGCCGAACACTTACCCCGACCCCGCGATATTGCCGGTCCGGCTTCATCCGATTTTAGCGCCTTGGCGCTATGCTCTACGGGTTTTGTACCAACCCGAACCCATGGATCAAGCCATGCAAGTGAATGTCGAAACAGCCCGGCCGACACAGGACCGCGACAGCAACGAAGATCAGTACCGGCGTCCGTCCTGCAGCCCGCGCCCGGCCGTCAAGCCGACGACCGAAAAGCCCGGACCCAACACGGCGAGCCTGCTGCACCTGCTCGATGAAATGGGCCTGTGAGCAGCGCGACCGCTTGCGCCGCCGGCGCTTACCAATGGCCGGTGTTTTCCATTGATGCCCACGGCTCTGCCGGCGCCTGAGCCTCACCCTTTTGCAGCAACTCAACCGAAATGCCATCCGGTGACCGCACGAAGGCCATGCGCCCGTCGCGCGGCGGTCGGTTGATCGTCACCCCGTGATCTGCGAGCCGCTGGCAGGCGGCGTAGATGTCGTCCACGGCAAACGCCAGATGGCCGAAATTGCGCCCCTCGCCATATTCCTCCGGATCCCAGTTGTAGGTCAGCTCGACCTCGGCGTCCGGGCTTTCCGGCGCGGCAAGGAAGACCAGCGTGAACCGGCCCTGCGGATATTCGTTGCGGCGCACCTCGCGCATGCCGAGGGCATCGCAGTAGAACTTCAGCGAAGTGTCGATGTCCGCGACCCGCACCATCGTGTGAAGATATTTCATCACTCAATTCCTTCCATGCATTGAAACCCGGCTGACGGACTTCTAACCTGACAGCATGCCGGATGCCAGAAGCTCCTTGATCGAATTGATCGACCAGTCGCAACAGCTGGTTGCCTTCACCGGCGCCGGCATCAGCACCGAATGCGGCATTCCCGACTTTCGCTCGCCGGGCGGCGTCTGGTCGCGGTTCAAGCCGCTTGACTTTCAGACCTTCATGTCGTCGCCGCAGGCCAGGCGCGAAGGGCTTTCGCGGTTTCTGCAAATCCGCCGCGAGGTCGGCAACGTGTCGCCCGGACGCGGTCACCGGGCTCTCGCCGCTTTGATCGCGAGCGGCAAGGCCAGCCACATCATTACCCAGAACATCGACGGCCTGCACCAGGCCTCGGGCGTTTCCCCCGACCGGGTTATCGAACTGCATGGCAACGGCACCTATGCAAAGTGCCTCGACTGCGGTCAGCGCCACGAACTGGACTGGGTCGAGGACGAACTGGAGCGCAACCCCGGCGCGCCCGCCTGCATCAGATGCAACGGTATCGTCAAGACGGCGACGATTTCGTTCGGCCAGCCGATGCCGGAAGACGAGATGATGCGCGCAACGGCGGCATGCCTCGACTGCGACCTGCTGCTCGCCATCGGGTCTTCGCTGGTCGTATACCCGGCCGCCGGATTGCCGCTGATCGCCAAGCAGAACGGCGCCCGGCTGGTCATTCTCAACGGTGAAGCCACCCCCCTGGATGACCGCGCCGACCTGGTCGTCAACGACGACATCGGCGACGTGTTGGCCGGTTTCGCGGCCGGCTGAACAGCCGAATCGCACTGACCGCCGCACGGCCGCGTCGCGAGTGGCCCGCATTTGTCGCAGCAGAAAAAAATAATGGGTGTTGCGCAGAAAGCTCTGTGCCCCGGCATTGGTCCGGAAGTCCGGAATATTGCTCAATTGCGTCAATAACTTGCACTAACCGAGGCGCAGCGGAGAGGGGCCTGGAGCCGGTTGAGGTGGCCACCGTTGTGCGGAATTCCACAACACCGCGGCGCGCAGGGTCTGTACAAAGGTTAACAGTTTGAGCAAACTAGCCTTATGCGGCATGGTGGTGGGCACTACCGAGCCATTTTTGGGGCGTAATGAGGTTGGGTATTGGTCATGGTGGGGTGTGATCCCGTTCACCCTGAACGGGAAGAGGCTATTACAGACGACGGGCCGGCGGCCGACGTCAAGATTTATCAGATTTCAGGCTTCGTGAAGTGGTTCGATGTCGGGCGCGGGTATGGATTCATCATTCCCGACAACGGCATGCCTGATGTTCTGCTGCATCTGAGCTGTCTGAAACACGATGGCTACGAGGCGCCCCTGGAGGGCACCCGGGTCGTCTGCGAGGTTGTCGAGCGCACCAAGGGCTATCAATGCCTGCGGGTGCTGGAGGTCGATGTTTCGACCGCCATTCACCCGGTCGAGCGGGTGGCGCGGACCCATGTCAGCGTCGAGCCGTCGAGCGGCTGGGTGCGCTGCAAGGTCAAGTGGTTCAACCGGGCGCGCGGTTTCGGTTTTGCCTCCGAAGGCGAGGGCAAGCCGGATATCTTCATCCACATGGAAACCCTGCGCAAGACGGCGATCGGCGAGCTGATGCCGGAGCAGTGGATCTACGTGCGGTTCGGCGACGGCCCCAAGGGGCTGATGGCCGCCGAGGTGCGAATGTCGCTGGATGACGGCATCAAACACACCAACTGAGGCTCGCTGAGATGGCCGGGCTGTGGCGGACCCGCGGCAGTGCGCTTGCGGTCGTACTGGCCGTGATGTGCATCTGGGCTCCGGTCGTGCAGCCGCAGGCGACGCCCGCACCGGCGGCGATCGAACGTGTCGTCATCGAGACCGCGTCCGGTGCCCACACCTTCAAGGCCGAGATCGCCGATACACCGGCCCTGCGCGAGCGTGGCCTGATGTTCCGTCACAAGCTGCCGGCCGACCGGGCCATGCTGTTCGATTGGGGCGACGTTCGGGTCGCCACGATGTGGATGCGCAACACTTTCGTGGCCCTCGACATGATCTTCATTTCGTCGACCGGCCATATCGAGCGCATCGCCGAGAACACCGAGCCGCAGTCGCTCGAGATCATATCCTCGCGGGTGCCCGTGGCCGCGGTGCTGGAGGTTGCAGCCGGCACCGCCGCGCGCCTCGGCATCAAGCCCGGCGACAAGGTGGTGCACCGGATGTTCAAGGCGAATTGACACCGCAGCGCTGCACCGGATTGGCGTATTTATCGATTTGTTACCCGTCGGCATGCAACAATGCCCTGGCACATCATCTCGAGCCCAGGCGGAGGACGGCACCATCAGAGCGAGTTCGGGAGCATATTTCCAGCGCCTCGACCACGTCCGCGCCGTGGCCATCTT
>JAHEJE010000162.1 GCA_024639035.1 Alphaproteobacteria bacterium | reverse complement strand
CTCTGCGCCCGAGCCATGTCGTTGACGTAGATGGCGCGAACCCGGGCGGTTTCCTCCGGACTGCGCAGGAAGGCAATGGCGTCGCGCACCTGCGAGAACCACAACGGGTGCTCCTGCCCGGCGATGTGGACCTGGGCCTTGGGGCCTGTGTGTTCCAGCACCAGCATCTGGCAATAGTGGCCGACGGCCTCTTCGGTCATCGTCATCGCCTTGGGTGGCGGCTGGACCTCTTCGGAACAGGCCGCCAGTATCAGAGATGCAGCCAGCACCATGAAACGCAACTTCATGGCTCCACCCTCCTGAACACGGCGATGGCGGTGGTAAGGGACGCGATGATCCACAAACCAATAACACCGAGTGCGACAATGGGTGGGAAGGTCAAACCATCGGCTGCCCCGGCGATGCCGGTCGCCGTGCTGCCGAGGTCGAGCGCCGACAGGTTGTAAAGCCGGAAGGCATCGGCCGGGTTGGCCAGCAACAGCCAGGGGAAAATGGTGCGGGCAAAAGTTCCCTCGCCGGCGCTGATCAACAGGCCGAGGAGGCCGAGATCGTACAGCACCACGGCGATCAGCCACACGGCAATGGCAAGGGCTGCCGCGGTGCCGGACTGGCGCGTGCTGGCGCTGATGATCGTGCCGATTGCGCAGAACGCCGCGCCAAGCGCGATGGCCGTTGCGGTAAGCCTGACAAGCGCTGCAATGTCAGTTGCCGTACCACCATACAGCGCCAACACCAACCCGCCGGCAATCCCAAAGCCGACAGTGATCGCCAGGGCAAGCACGGCAACGTGGCCGAGGAATTTGCCGGCAATGACACTTGAACGCGATACCGGCGTGGCGAGCAGCAACGGCAGCGTGCCGCGCTCGCTTTCGCCGGCGATGGTGTCGAAGGTCAACAGCAACGAAATCAGCGGCACGAGATAGACCGACAAAGTCGTCAGGCTGGCGATGGTCACACTCAGCCGCCCCGCCTTGACCTCGCCAACCGGGGCAGCACCGAGAAAGGCCAGCACCAGCGAGAACAGCAGCAGCAGGCAGGTCGCCAGCAACACCCAGCGGTTGCGCATGCCGATGCGCCATTCGGTTGCCGCAATGGCCTGGATGTGGGCGATCACTGCCGGTCCTCCCTGCCATCGCGGGCTGAGAAATGCCGGTAGACATCATCGAGGCTCGGTGTGGAGATATCGACGTCGATGACCTTTTCACCGAGCCGTGAGATCGCCGCCAGCCGGGCCATCTTGTCGCTGGCCGGGCACAGCAGTTCCAGTGAAGCGCCATTGAGGCGGGTGCCGCCGAGGGTGCCGCTGACCTCGCCGATGGTTTCGTCGCTCGCCTTGACGCGGATGCGGATCGGCAGCCCGGCATCCTGATGCAGGCTGCGCAGGCTGGCATCGGCGACGACACGGCCCGAGCGCATGATCGAGACGCGGTCGGTCTCGGCTTCCACCTCAGTGAGGGAATGCGACGACAGCAGGATCGCTGCGCCGGACTGCGATATCTCGGCGAGAATGGCGTAAAGATCGTTGCGTGACAACGGATCGAGGCCGCTGGTCGGTTCATCGAGCACCAGCAGGCGCGGCCTGCCGAGCAGCGCCTGGGCAAGCCCGAGGCGCTGGCGCATGCCCTTGGAGTAGGTGCCGGAGCGACGGTCGGCGGCATCGGCCAGCCCGACACGGGCCATGGCATCGTCGGCAGCGGATACCGGCTCGCCCTTGAGGCGGGCGAACAGGGCGATGACCTCGCGACCCGTCAGGGCCTTGGGAAAGGCGACGTTTTCCGGCAGGAAGGCGATCGTCCGGCGCGCCTGCAGCACGCCGGGGGCATGTCCGGCAATCGACAGGCTGCCGCTGTCCGGTGCGATGAACCCGAGAATGGCGCGAAACAGGGTGGTCTTGCCGGCGCCGTTGTGGCCGAGCAGAGCAAGCCGCTCGCCGGCCCTGAGCTGCAATGAAACATCATCCAGCGCCCGTACCGCGCCGAAGCGCTTGGTCACCCCCCGGATATCGAGCAGCACGTCGTTCATTGCCGGTTGCCCTCGAGGTTGGCGGCCATCGCCTGCGGCCGCATCAGCGGCGCGCTGTCGATAACGCCGCCGGGCAGCAAGGCGGGGAACTCGCGCTGGGCCCAGCGCAACAGCTGCATGGCCGGCGAGCCGAGCAGCCAGCGCGCTGCCGGTTGCGTCCACAGCACCTCGTCCATGCGGTCGTTGGGGCGGAAGGCCTGGTCGGCCAGGCCGTCGCCGTTCAAATCGAACGAGGCGTGGTCGCTCCAGTAGTTGCCGCGGCCCTCGGCACTCCATTCGTGGTTGCGGCTGCCGACATATTTGACCTGGGTGCGGTTGGCGATAAAGGCATTGCCGGAAAAGGCATTGCGTTCCGAGCCGGCGGTGAAGTGGATGCCGATCGGGCAACTCTCGAAGCGGTTGCCGCGGATGACGTTCTTGTTGGCGTTGTACATGAACAGGCACTTGCGGCCGCCATTGCGCACGACATTGCCCTCAACCAGTGCATCGTTGGCGTAGTTCAGCATGATGCCGTGATCGCGGTCGCCGGTCGAGCTGTTCCCCTGGACTTTCAGGCGGCTGGAGAACATCAGCGCGTAGCCGAGATGGTTGTTGCGCGAGACATTGCCGCTCACGGTGCTGTCATTGGCGTGCATGTAATGCACGGCAAAGCGCAGGTCGGAGAACGTGTTGTCGCGGAATGTGTTGTGGTGGCTGGTGTTGACGAAGATGCCGTCGCGGCCGTAGCGCACGGTGTTGCCTGCAACCGTGGCGCCGGGGGCGTTCCAGACATAGATGCCGTTGCCGCGCTGGTTCATGCGCTTGCCGCGGCGGCCGGTGATGGTGTTGCCGGACACAAGGGCATCGCGGGCACCGTGAATGTCGATGCCGTGCAGGTTGCCGGTTACCGTGTTGCCGGCGACCTGTGCCCGCTGGGCCTTCTTGGTCAGTTTGATGCCGGAGTCGAGCGTTTCATGCGACGAACCCGAGCCTGAGACCGTCAACCCCGATATACGCACGTCGGGCGCTTCAACGGTGATCACCGTGCCCGCGCCGGGCCCCTTCACCTCGGCACCGTCTTGGCCGATCAAAGCCAATGACCGATCGATGACGACGCCACCTTGATGGACGCCGGATTGCAGCCGGAGGGTGTCCCCCGGCTGCGCTGTTGCAATCGCGCGCGCAAGTTCACCCCTGCCCGCCGGGACCGAAATCTCGGCAGCCGCCGCCGTTTGGGCCGCGAGGCCCAGCAGAACGGCTGACAGGAGTAGTGCGCGCGCGGTCATGTTTCACACCTTACGAAGCGCGTGGCTCGACGAACATGCGGCCGCGCATTTCCATGTGCAGGGCATGGCAGAACCACTGGCAGTAGTACCAGTGTACACCAGGACGCTCGGCAACGAAGGTCACCGACGCGGTGGCTTGCGGCCCGATCTCCATGGCGATGCCGAAGTTGGCCAGGCAGAAGCCGTGCGTCAGGTCATCGATGTCGTCCAGGTTGGTGACATAGACCGTCACCTCATCGCCCTGCTTGACGGTGAACTTCTCCAGCGAGAAGGTCGGCGCGGTCGAGGTCATGTAGATGCGCACCTTGTTGCCGTCACGGATCGGCTCCTCGGCGCCCTCCTCCAGGTCGACACCGTCGGCGGCGGCCTGCTTGCGGGCGTCTTCCCACATCGGGTCGTTGCGGTCCCACACGACGGCCGGGTTCACCTTGGAGCGGTGCACGAGGATGCTGTCATGCGGCTCGGCAAAGGTCGCACCGTCATGTACCACCTTCATATCGTCCGAGGCGATGTCGATGAGCTGTTCGCACTCCGGCTTAAGTGGGCCGACATTGAGGAAGCGGTCCTTGGAGAACTTGTTCATCGAGATCAGCCATTTGCCGTCGGCCTCGGCGGTCTCGCCCATCGAGGTCGAATTGTGGCCCGGCTGGTAGTGCACATCGACCTTGGAGATGATCGGGTCGACGTCCTCACCGGCGAACTTGCGGATCGCCTTGTCGATGTTCCACTTCACCACCTGGCTGTCGAGGAACAACGTCGTGAAGGCATTGCCCTTGCCGTCGTAAGCGGTGTGGAGCGGGCCGAGGCCCAGTTCCGGTTCGGCGACGATGCACGAGCGCGGATCGGCGTTGTCGGCAAACAGCGCATCGACCTTGGTCACGTCGATCACCGATACGGTCGGCGACAGCTTGCCGTTGATCACCACGTGCTTCTTGTCGGGCGCGGTGTTGACACCGTGCGGCGAGTTGGGGATCGGGATGTAGCGGGTATAGTTCTTGTTCTTTTCCTTGCGCCCATCGATGACCTTGACGCCGTTCAACTCCTGGAAGTCGCCCGCCGCGATACCGGCCTCGATTTCCTTGATGTTGAACACCACGACATGGTCGGTTTCCGATGCCGTCATCTCGGCCAGGTTCATGCCCATTTCCGAGTTGTAGCTGGTCGAGAAGGCGTATTTGCCCTGGTAGTCGCAGTCGGTGTTGTCGAGGTTGCCCGAGACGATCACCTGCCAGGCGACCTCCATCGTGTCACCGTCGATGGCGGAGAAGATGTTGACATACTGCGACGGGTCATCCAGCACCTTGCCGTCGTTGACCAGCGGGGCTTCATGCTCGCCGTTGGCGAACACATAGCCGGTGCGCGGGAACTTCTGCGGCCGCATGCCGTGGATGTCGTGCGCGTTGGGGATCTCGATGATCTTGTCGCACTTCATCACGTCGCAACGCACCCGGGCAACACGGGTGTTGGCCTTGTCGTTCATGAACAGATAGCGCCCGTCATAGGTGCCGTCGGTGAACGACATGTGCGGGTGGTGCAGGTCGCCGTTGTCATAGGTCTCCATGCCCTGAGCCGCCAGATAGGCCTTGGTTCCGGGCAGCAGGCCTTCGGTGAGGATTTTCTTGGACTCGTTGGTCTGTCCCCAACCGGTGGCCGAACAGCGGTTGAACACCGGAATGCGCATCAGTTCGCGCATCGACGGCACACCGAGAATACGCACCTCGCCGGTCTGGCCCGACGACCAGAAGCCGTAGTATTCATCCAGCTCGCCCGGCGAAAGGTGGGCTGCCGGGCCGTCTGCGGCGCGCGCTGCGCCGCCGGTCAGGGTGAGCGTGGCGCCCGAACCCGCCAGCAGGGCACCGGTGGCGCCGGCCGCCATCAAGTCGCGGCGGTTCAAACCGCCCTTTTGGTCCAACTTACTCATAACAATTCTCCTTTTCTGCCTTCATGATAATTCGACGTCATTGTGCGGCCTGGGTGTCGGCCGCCTTGCGCGCAGCCCCGCCCGCAACATCGGGCTGTGACATGCGCAGAAGCTTGGCGCGCTGTGCTGCTTTCTTGATGCAGACAGGGCATTTGCTCTCGCTCTGGTAGAGCACCTGGCAATGCAGGCACTGGTGGCATTCGTTGGGGTTGATGTTGCCTTCGGGATGGATGGCCTGGACCATGCACTCCTTGGCGCAGCGGGCGCACGGACTGCCGCAATCGCGATAGCGCTTGAGCCAGTCGAACATGCGCAACCGGGCCGGGATGGCCAGCGCCGCGCCGAGCGGGCACAGGTAACGGCAATAGAACCGCTCGATGAACAGCCCGGCGGCAAGCAGCGCCACGACGAACAGCACGTAGGGCCAGTCGCGCTGGAACTTCAGGATGATCGCGGTCTTGAACGGCTCGATCTCGGCGAACCGCTCGGCCAGTTCGAGCGAATAAAGCGACAGGCCGAACAGCCCGAGGAAGATCATGTACTTCAGCGGCCACAGACGTTCATGCAGGCCCCATGGCACGGTGTACTGCGGAATGCGGGCCAGCTTGGCGAGCCGGTTGGTCAGTTCCTGCAGGGCGCCGAACGGGCACAGCCAGCCGCAGAACACCCCCCTGCCCCAGAACAGCAGCGAGGCGGCAACAGCGAACCACAGACAGAAGATCAGCGGGTCCATAAGGAACGCCGTCCAGGAAAACCCGGCGGTCAGCGCCGAGAAATAGGCCAGGATGTTGACCACCGAGAGCTGGGCATTGGCGTACCAGCCGATGAAGAAAAGCGTGAAGGTCAAAAAGCCGATACGGAACCAGTAGGCGCGCGATTCCGAGCGCGTCAGTTGCATCTGAAAGAAGAACGCCCCGGTCAGGATGACGATAGCCACCGCAATCACGATGACTTCCGGCAACTTGTCCTGCCAGATGCGCTTCCACAGGTGGGACAGTTCAGCAGGATCAGATGCCTCGGCACCGGTGGCCTGCCGGGTTGCGTCTGAAGCGGGTGGCGTAACGGTCTCCAGAAAACGCTCCGGCGTCGCGTAGCCGAGATCGAAAGTTGTAAAGGCTTTCTGGACCGGCCCGACCGGACGCTGCACCAGCAGCTGGATGCGGAACGGCTTGGCCGGGTCGAATTCGGCGTCGGCGGGGATCCTGAACATGTCCAGTTCGGTGAAACTCGGCGCCCCTTCCGCGGCGACCTTACCCAGTCGGCGGTGCTGCTTGTCGAAGAAACGCACCGAGTTGTCGCCCTGGATAAGTTGGATGCGGTCGAAGATGCCGCCGCGCACGTAGCCCGAGCCCTTGAACGAATAGCGCCCGCGGCCGAGCAGCAGTATGGCGTGCTCGCCGTCCTTGAGCCACGTCTGCAGGTTGCCGTGCTCGGCCGGGCCGAGCAGGCTCAGGCCCACTTCCGGCACGCTGATCAGGGCGACGTGCATGTCGATGAAGGTGTCGCCCGGCGCGCCCTTTTCCGGCCGCGTGGCGGCCCGTTCATCGCCAGACGCGCGGAACGCTTCGTTGACCTGGCCGACATCGAGGTGCATTGCCCGCACCGAGCCATCGCCGGCCAGTGTCTGCCAGTCACTCACCTGCGGTTCGGCTTGCGTCTTGAGCACCTTTTTCGGCCCGGCCACCACCTCGCCCTTCAGTCCGCCAAGTCCCAGCGAACGTGCGACCTTCAAGCCGGCGCG
>JAHEJE010000007.1 GCA_024639035.1 Alphaproteobacteria bacterium | reverse complement strand
CATAGGAGCCCTTGTCGGCGATGATCAGGGTGCGCTCGAACTGGCCGGTGTTGCGCTCGTTGATGCGGAAATAGGTCGACAGCTCCATCGGGCAGCGCACGCCCTCGGGGATGTAGACGAAAGAGCCGTCGGAGAATACCGCCGAGTTGAGCGCGGCATAGAAGTTGTCGGTCTGGGGCACGACGGAGCCGAGATATTTCTTGACCAGCTCGGGATGCTCGCGCACGGCCTCGGAGATCGGGCAGAAGATGACGCCGGCCTTGGCCAGTTCCTCCTTGAAGGTGGTGACGACGGAAACGCTGTCGAACACCGCATCGATGGCCACCTGGCCGTAGGGCTGGGCAGCGCCGTCGCCGTCAAGCTCGCTGGCCTCGCCCTGCTGACGCACGCCGGCGAGGATTTCCTGCTCCTTCAACGGAATGCCGAGTTTTGCGTAGGTCTCCAGCAGTTCCGGGTCGACCTCGTCGAGGCTCTTGGGGCCGTCGCCCTGCACTTTTGGCGCGGCGTAGTAGTACAGGTCCTCAAAGTCGATCTTCGGATAATCCACTTTCGCCCAGGTCGGCTCGTCCATCTGGCGCCAGCGGCGATAGGCCTCGAGCCGCCAGTCGAGCATCCACTGCGGTTCCTGTTTCTTGTCGGAGATAAAGCGGACGATGTCCTCGCTGAGGCCCTTGGGTGCCATTTCGGATTCGAGATGGGTTTCGAAGCCGTACTTGTACTTGTCGACGTCGATCTCGCGGACCCGTTCGATTGTTTCGATATCTGGCATCTGTGTTTCCCTGTTACGCCGCAGCGCTGTTCTTGTGACGGTCTACGATCCGGCGAAGGGCCTGGATCGCCTGTTCGATATCTTGCTGTGCTGTGTTCCAGCCGAGGCTGACGCGCATGGCGCAGGCCGCCAGCTCATCTTCCACGCCCATGGCGGTCAAGACGTGAGAGGCGGCCACCTTGCCGGATGAGCAGGCCGAACCGGACGACACGGCGACGCCATCGAGATCGAGGCTCATCAGCGCCAGTTCGGCGGTCATGCCCGGAATGGCGAAACAGCAGGTGTTGGGCAGGCGCTGAGCGCCCTTGGCGAAGATCACGACGTCGGGCGCCAACGCCTGAAGTTCCGATTCAAAAGCATCGCGCAAGTCTTTGATCTTCGACTCTTTCTCCGCCACCGCCACGGCTGCGCCGAAGCCGGCGATGCCGGGGGTGTTTTCGGTGCCCGGCCGGCGGCGCAGTTCCTGTCCGCCGCCATGGGTGAGCGGCTCGAGCGCCAGCCCGTCGCGCACCACCAGCGCACCGACGCCCTGCGGACCGCCCAGCTTGTGGGCCGAGAACGTCAGCATGTCGGCACCAAGCACGGCGAACCGCACCGGCACCTTGCCGAGCGCCTGCACAGCGTCGCAATGGCTTATCGCGCCGTGCTGCACCGCCAACCGACCGACCTCGGCGATGGGTTGGATGACACCGGTCTCGTTGTTGGCCAGCATGACCGAGACGAGCGCCCTGCCCTCGCCACCTGCCAAGGCCGCCTGCAGCGCTTCCAGATCTATGACGCCATTGCCATCGACCGGAACACGCTGAACGGGCGTGCCTGACGTTTCGGCGGCCGCCATGACCGCGGGGTGCTCGGTTGCGGACACGATCAGCCGATCGACCGCAGCGCCCTTGACGGCGATGTTGTTGGCCTCGGTGCCGCCCGAGGTAAAGGTGATCATTTGCGGCAGGCAGCCAAGTGCGGACGCCAACTGAGCACGCGCGGTTTCGATCACCTGCCGCGCCGCCCTGCCCTCGGCATGTACCGATGAGGCGTTGCCGCCTTGATCGATCGCCGCCAGCATCGCTGCGCGCGCCTCGGGCCGGAGCGGCGAGGTCGCGTTGTGATCGAGGTATGTCCGCTTTGCGCCCATGGCTCACATCACCCGGTTGGCGTCGTTGAGACAGGATGCGACTTGGCCCGGCGCACGCTTGCCGCCAGGGCCAGGTTGCGCTTTGCCACCACGTCGCCCAGCGTCACCGCCGCCAGGAACCCGTAGATCTGCCGGCCTAGCGCCGCCCACAGTTCATGGGTCACGCACTTGCCGCCGCCGACGCAGCCGTTCACCGCATCGCCATCCTGACAGCGCGTCACCTGCATCGGCTCATCGACGGCCGACACGACGTCGGCAATCCATAACTCATCGGCATCGACTGCCAGGCAATAACCGCCGCCTGGTCCGCGCACGCTTTCGACCAACCCGGCGCGGCGCAGCTTGGCGAACAATTGCTCGAGATACTCCTGAGAAATCTCCTGGCGCTCCGCAATATCGGCCAGCGAAATCGGCTGCTCGTCGCGGTGCGCGGCGATGTCGGCCATCGCCATGACCGCATAACGGCCTTTCGTCGACAGCTTCATCGCACCGCTCCTTCGGCATGCCGCCAGCAACGGCAGCAGGCACTGAAACGCGTGCGAAAGATCGGTTGCAACCAACTGAATCCTTGCATTTTCCACCTGCTGTTGTGTAAGACGCGGCGACGGATTTTGGCGGCAAGGGGCAATCCCGCCGTCTTGAACAGTTCTAAAGTGGGGATATATAATACCCGACTATTGGAGTCAACTATTTGACCGACCCTTCGCCGGATATGTTGGCGAAGGCAATTCAACCCACCAGCGCCGCGCAATCACACCGCGTCACGACGCCTTGCGCGCGCTGTCACAAAGACAGGATGTCAGATGCCAGAGGTAATTTTCAACGGCCCGGCCGGGCGCATTGAAGGACGTTACCACCACAACAAGGAGATCGGTTCGCCGATCGCCATCATTCTGCATCCGCATCCGCAATTCGGCGGGACGATGAACAACCCGATCGTCCATGCCCTGCACTACATGTACATCGAGCGCGGCTTTTCGGTGCTGCGGTTCAATTTTCGCGGCGTCGGGCGCAGCCAGGGCCTGTTCGACAATGGCGCCGGCGAACTGTCGGATGCCGCCGCGGCGCTCGACTGGCTGCAAACGTTCAACAAGGAAGCCCGCATCTGCTGGATCTCCGGCATCTCGTTCGGCGCCTGGATTTCCATGCAACTCTTGATGCGCCGCCCGGAAATTTCCGGCTTCATGTCGATAGCCCCGCTGGCCAAGCATTACGACTTTTCGTTCCTCGCCCCCTGCCCGGCCTCCGGCCTGTTCGTCAACGGCGCCGTCGACACGGTCACGCCACCGGAAGCCGTGCAGTCGCTGGTCACCAAGCTGAAAACCCAAAAGGGCATCACCATCGATCACAAGATCATGCCCGAAGCCAACCACTTCTTCTCCGACAACATCGAAGAGCTGACCGACATCTGCGCCAAGTATCTCGACAAGCGGATGAAGGAACTGACGGCGGAGTAGCAGGTACGCACCACGGAGTTCCCCTCCCCCTTGTGGGGAGGGGTTAGGGGTGGGGTGCAGCAATTCCGCAATGCGCAAGCCAAGAGGTGGCCCACGGTCCAAACCCCACCCGGTCATTGCTGACGCAATGCCCACCCTCCCCACAAGGGGGAGGGTCAACTAGCCCTCACATCCCCTCCACCAAAATGATGTTGCAGTTGGCGCAGGCCTGGCGGATTTTCCTGACCGGGGCGTATTCTTCGCTGTTCACGAATGCTTCGGCACTTGCCATGTCGGGGAACTCGATGATCACCAAACGGCTCGGCTGCCACAGTTCGCCTTCGCAGACTTTGTGGCCCTGGCCGCGGGCGCGGTAGACGCCGCCGTATTTTTCGGCAATCGGCTTGGCCAGTGCCTTGTACTCCTCATAACCTTCGGGATTGTGGATCCTGGTATCGGCAAGGATGAATGCAGCCATGGGTCTCGCTTTTCCTTAAGTGTGTTGTGCCCAGATGACGGGGAACCAGTCCTCGCGCAGGCGTTCGCCGTCATGCATGCCATGGCCCGGGAACGGCGGTGAGGTGCGTCCGGGCCGGGTCACGTAGCGGGCATCGTCGCCGACCCAGCGCATGGAGAAGGCGCGGCGGCGGTTCTCGGCCATGTTGGCGCGCGCGCCATGCACCGTGCGGTAGTCAAACAGCACACAGTCGCCCGGCGCCATCTGCCATTCCAGCACCCGGTACTTGTCCGGCTCGGCATCCGGGTCCGGCACCGGCAGATACTCGCCTTCATCGTAGAACGCCTCGCCGGCCAGCCATTTGACCGGCAGCACCATCTTGTCCCATTTGTGCGAGCCGGCGATCAGCCTGAGGGTGGCGTCCCTGACCGGGTCGATGGGAATCCAGAAGCTGACGGTCTGGCGGCCGTCGACGAAGTAGTACGGGATGTCCTGATGCCACGGCGTCGGCTTCGAGGTGCCCGGCTCCTTGACCAGCACGTGGTCGTGGAAAAACTGAGCGGTGTTCGAGCGCATGATCCGGGCAGCGACCCCGGCAGCCGGCGAGCGCCGTACCACTTCGGTGAATTCGGGGATGCGCTGCCAGTTGCAATAGTCATCGAAAAACCGCCCGCTGTCGCCGTCCTGCAGGTTTTCCGCAGCATATTCGCCGGGTTCGGCCATGTTGCGTTCGATGCCGGCGGCGATGGTGTCCACCCAATCGGCAAATACGCCGCGCAGGCACACCGCGCCATCGCGCTCGTAGGCCGTGATGTCGGCCTCGGTTACCCATTCGCTCATGACGTCCTCACTTTGCTTTCCCGGCCGGCGCGGTGCAGCACGCCGCCGCTGAGCGGTTCTGAAACGCCGGTGGTGCCGGGGAACGTGAGCGGCAGGCCGCGCAGCGAGCGCACTGCCATATAGGCCCAGGCTTCGGCCTCAATGGCATCGCCGTCACAACCAATCGCCTCGGCCGGCACCACGGCGGCGTCAGCATACCAGGCCAGCAACTCCATCAAGAACCGGTTCTTGCGGCCGCCGCCGCAAATCACCCAGGTGGCCGGCAGATCGGGAAACCAGGCCTCAGCCCTGATCACCGAGGCGGCCGTCAGATGAGCCAGTGTAGCGGCGCCGTCTGCGGCAGACAGGCCGGCCACAGGTTCAAGCGTGAAATCGCCCCGGTCGAGAGATTTCGGCACCGGTCGGGCAAAGTAGTCGAGCAGCAGGTAGTCGTGCAGGATCGCCTCGTTGCAGGTGCCGGAGCGGGCGAGCGCCCCATCGAGGTCGACCGGTGTGCCGGCGTGCTGCATGGCCCAGTCATCCATCAGCGCATTGCCGGGTCCGGTATCGAAGGCCAGCAGTTTGCCGTCCGGACCGACCCAGGTGACATTCGAGACCCCGCCGATGTTGACGAAAGCGACCGGACGATCCGGCATCCGTGCGGCCAGCGCGCCATGGTAGACCGGTGCCAGCGGCGCACCCTGGCCGCCGTGGGCCATGTCGTTGGCCCTTAGGTCGGCGACACTGTCGATGTCGGTGCGCAGGGCCAGCTCAGCGCCGTTGCCGATCTGAACCGTCCAACCCTCTTCGGGGCGATGCAGAACTGTCTGGCCGTGAAACCCAATGACATCGATATGGCGGGCACTTATGCCGGATTTTGACAAGAACGAGTCAACCGCCTCGATGTGCCGGCGGGTGATCATTTCTTCGGCCCGTGCCACCGGGCCAGGGCGCTGCGCCGGGGCCGTCATGGTGGCGGCATCGCGCATTGCGTGGGCGATCAAGGCCCGATCTTCGGCGCCATAGGGAAAGCTTGCGGTGTGCAGGTGTTCGATGTGGGTTTCGCCGTCGGTGGCGATGTGCGCCACGTCGATGCCGTCCATCGAGGTGCCACTCATAAGGCCGATTGCGTTGCGGATGTTTGTCACCGGGGAATCCCGTGCTAAGAGCCTCACCGGAACGTGGCACAGGGCAGCATCCATGAGCAAGTACAGTTCGCAGTTTTTGTCGATCCTCGATGAGCGCGGGTTCATCCATCAGATGTCCGATGCCGACGGCCTGGATCAGCTTGCGGCCAAGGGCGAGGCAATCGCCTATGTCGGCTATGACTGCACCGCCCCATCGCTGCACATCGGCAATTTCCTGTCGATGATGATGCTGTACTGGCTACAGCAGAGCGGCAACAAGCCGATCGCCCTGATGGGCGGCGGCACGACGATGGTCGGCGATCCGTCGGGCAAGGACGAGACGCGAGCCATTCGCACTGTTGAGGACATCGAGGCCAACAAGGCATCAATCAGGGGCGTGTTCGCCAAGGTCCTGCAATTCGGCGACGGCAAGGCCGACGCGATCATGGTCGATAATGCCGAATGGCTGCTCAAGCTCGGCTACATCGAGATGCTGCGCGACGTCGGGCGGCATTTCTCGGTCAACCGGATGCTGACCATGGATTCGGTCCGATTGCGTCTCGAGCGCGAGCAGGAGATGAGCTTCATCGAGTTCAACTACATGGTGTGCCAGTCCTACGACTACGTCGAACTGGCGCGACGCTATGGCTGCAACCTGCAGATGGGCGGCTCGGACCAGTGGGGCAACATCGTCAATGGTGTCGATCTCGGCCGGCGGATGGGCACGCATCAGCTTTATGCGCTGACCACGCCACTGCTGACCACCGCGTCCGGTGAAAAGATGGGCAAGACGGCGCAAGGCGCGGTCTGGCTCAATGCCGAGCAGTTCAGCGCTTATGACTTCTGGCAATACTGGCGCAATACCGAGGATGCCGATGTCGGGCGCTTCCTGAAGCTGTTCACCACCCTGCCGCTCAACGAAATCACCCGACTTGAAGCACTCAAGGGTCATGAGATCAACGACGCCAAGGTGGTTCTGGCCAACGAGGCCACGGCATTGCTGCATGGCCGGGAAGCGGCCGAGGCGGCCGAACGCACGGCGCGCGAAACCTTCGCCGAGGGCGCTGCCTCTGCCGGCTTGCCGACGTTCGATGTGAGCGCGTCGGAATTGAGCGATGGTCTCGGCCTTCTGGCCGCGCTGGTGCGCGCCGGACTTGCGCCGTCCAACTCGGAGGCCCGCCGCGCCATCAAGGGCGGAGCCGTGAAGATCAACGGCGAAGCGGTGAACGATGAACGCCTGGCCCTGTCGGGCGAACATCTCGATGACGGGGTGATCAAGCTGTCGATGGGCAAAAAGCGCCACGCCCTGCTCAAGGCCGGCTGAACTACTGGTCGATCTTGGCGCCGCCGGCATTGGGCTTGCGCTTGCGCGGGGTCCCGTCCGCGGCAACGCCGCCGCCGCCGATGTCAAAGAACCGGCGCAGGAATCCGGGGGCGATGGCCGATACCGGATTGACCACGAACTTCGGCTTGTTCATGCTGCCCTGGAGCGCGAAGTTCAGGCCGAAGACGCCCTGCCCGCGTCCGCCGACCAGCAACTGGCCGAATATCGGCACCTCGCCCAATGCCGCATTGAGGGCATAGGCGGGTATGATCGTTCCTCCGATGTTCATGGCGCCGTCGGCCTTGCGAATGATGCCTTGCGCCGAGGCCCCTAATTCCGGGCTGCGAATGAGCGCATCACCGATGCGGACGTATTGCCGATCGGTCGAAAACGGCAATTCGAGCTTGGAGAACTTGAGCGATTGGCGGCGCGGTCCGGTCTTGCTCTTGCTCTTCTTGTTGATGTCATCGAGCACGACCTCGTTGCGGACCTCGAAATTGCGCAGGATCAGAAGACCGCGCTTGATCGAGCCGGAAGGCCCTGAGCCCATGATGGCCTGGAAATCGATGCTGCCGCCGGAAATCTTGGAATAGAGGTTGACCGCCCGCAGGGTGCCACCGCCGTCTCGGCCGGTCAGGCGCATCTCGCGGTTGCCGCCAGCGCCGGGTGTGATGCGCAGGGTGATCGGTGCACCGTTGAGGAAATTGCCTTGCAGGTTGGACTGCCGCACGATGCCTCCGACGACCTGTAGCTGCCCCTTCAGTCCGGTGATGACCTCGCCGCGATTGGCATAAACCCGGGCAATCGAAACATCTATTGCCGTGGGCGGCGCGGACTTACCGGGACCTGGTGCATTGGCACTGGAGGAGGAAAACATCGACTTGATCAAAGGCCGGGCATCGAAAACCTTGCCGGTCACCGCCAGCGCAAGGTTGTCGTTGCGCCGCTGCAGGCCCAAAGCAAAGTGATTTTCCTCGTTCAGCAGCACGGTGGGGAAATTGGCTTCCATCATGGTGCCGTCGGCAGACAATTCCAGTTCGCCCTTGATCTCGACACCCTTGCCGCTCAACGCCAGTTTGCGGATCGCGGTCCGCTGCGGGTTGGAGAAATCGACATCGAATGTCGCCTTGGTGCCTTTCACGGGCCGGCGCGCCCATTGGATATGACCGAACCGCATGGCGACCTTGGACAAATCGGCATCGACACTGACCGAACTGATCTTGCCCTCGCGCGTTTGTGCGGTGATCTCCATCGGCACCGGGCCGCTGAGGTACTCGCTCACATCGATGCCAAGCTTGCGGCGGCGCTCGTCGCCCAGCGTCGTCTGCACGACGATCCGGTCGCTGTCGGCGCCGTTCTTTGCCAGCTTGCGGGTCCAGGCCATCTTGACGGGATTGCCGTCGATCCTGGCCGGTCCGGTCGCGGTTATCTCGGCGTCGCCAAATCCGAGTTTGAACGTGCCGGAGGTGATATCCATACCCTTCGCGACGTTCTTGAAAGTGGCATTGTTCAGCTTTGCCGAAGCCGAAATCTTGACCTGATCACCGGTCAGGCCCGGCTGCATCGGAATATCGAAGGCAATATCAACCGTGCCGTCGCCAGACAGCCGGGAGGTGTCAAACTTCGATTTCGACACCAGGCCGAGCGGCTTGTGGTCGAGCAGTTCCATGAAGGCAGAGGCCTTGCCGCGACCCTTTACCTTAATCACCGCCGGGGTCAGCGGCGGCACGAGATTGGTGGCGGTCATGGTGCCATCGACAAATTCCAGAGACGCGCCGGACGGCAGCGAAACCGTGCCCTTGGCCAGATGCAGCTTGAAGTTGTCGCCGGTCAGACGGCCTTCGCCGCTGGCGCCGCGTATTGCCGGCAATTCACGGAAATACCTGGTGTCGACGCCCTCGAGCGTGAAGCTGGCATCGACGGTATTGTCGGGCAGATTGACCTTGTCCCTAAGCGCCCTTGCCAGCACCTTGCCGGGGATGTTCAATTGAAACGTACCGTCCTTGACATTGGCGCGCTCCACGTTGGCGTCGATCCAGCGCAGCGCACCGGCGGCCACCACCGGCGGCCACAGCTTCTTGACCATGGTTTCGGGCAAATCCCGGACCCTGCCGGCCAGATAGACGCCGATATCGCCATCCTCACCGACAAAGCGGCCGCGCAGCCGCACGCCGGACTTGCCGGATTGCAGGATCAGGTCATCGATGTCCAAGCGGTCGGCATTGACCGATGCCAGTCCGGAGAAATCGATCTGGTCGAACGACAGCGGTGCTTCATCGTCGCCCGAGGCATCCATGCTGACATTGTGACCGCGCAATACGAACCTTACCGCTTCGAGATTGCCGTCCTCAGACCGGACCGGCTGCACCCGGCCCTCGAGTTCGGCCTGGCGGCCGCCGATGAAGATTGCCGAATTGCCGATCACGACGTCGCCGGTCTGCGGCTCGTAGTCGAAGCGCAGCAACCCTTCGTCGATCAGCAGCGGCTCGGAGACATAATCGGGAAAATCGATACGGCCCGACTTCGACGACAGTTCGGCGCTGCCCCGCGTCACAATCCCGTTTTCCGTCAACTCGAACTCGGCATGGCCGGACAAGGGGATCTTGACCTGGGTGAGTTGCGACAAGGCAAATATATCATCGCCGATATCGGCCGGGATCAGATCGAAGACCCGGGCGCTGACCGTGAAGCGCCGCGCCTCGCGGCGGTAGGAGACCACAAGTTCGGTGCGCCATGGCTTGGCGCCGCTGGCGACGCTGGCGTCGATGAACAGGGCAAAGCCGTACGGTGTCTGCTTGAACACCAGGTTGGCCTTCGGGGCGAACCAGACGGTGTCGTTGGCTTCATCGAAAAGCGAGATGGACGCCTTGGAAATGCGGACCGCCTGCAGGTCCGAAAGCGCCGAGTCGGCATTCTCCGAGAGGACCTGCCGGTTGAGAAACTCCAGCAACTTGCCACCGTCGATCTCGCCCGGACCGGCGGCGCTGCCGACTTCGGTATCTGACTTTCCGCCGGAATTGGACTGACCGGAACCGGGCGCAACCGCACTCTCGCTGCCGCCATCTTCGTCGAAGCCCAGTTGAAAGCTACCGTCGCGCTTGCGCTGCACCAGCAGCCGCGGTCCGATCAACTCAAGCTGATGGACCACGATGTCGCCCGACAGCAGGCTGGTGCCGTCGACTTCAACTGCGGCGCGCGGCGCCCGGGCCAACAGTGCGCCACTGGCGTCCCTGAGCGCCAGATCGCGCAATCTGAACGTCGGCTTTCCGGTTTCGGCGTCGCGCTCGATGATGACGTCTTTGAGGCTGACCGACATACCATCCAGGTTGGCGTTCATCGCATCCTGGACGGTCTTGGTCAGAAATGTCAGCGAAACCGGCCCCTGATTGAGCAGCCAGAAACCTCCGGCTGCCGCAACAGCGAAAACCGCGACAACGATGACCAATGTCGACAGAGTGAATTTTACCAGCTGCCTGCGCAAATGGCCGTTCCCAAATTCAGTATTGCAATGCCGAACCGCTGCAATCGCGCCGGCCCGGCATCTCCCACGCGGCATTAGCCGAAAACATTATAACGAGTCGCGGCAAAGCGGGAAGCCAAGAACAACATCCGGCCTGCGGGGCCTGCCAGGCCCGCGAGGCCCGCGAGGCCTGCGAGGCCTGCGAGGCCTGCTAGGCCTGCGAGACCAGCGGGGGCGAAATCGAGACAAGATGTTGCCCAAAAACATTCAAAGCTCTATTGACGCTGTGAAAAAGACGAAAGGATGGCAAAGATGGCCAATGCGCTTTATCTCGGCGACCCGGCGCCCGACTTCACGCTCGATGCCGATGGCGACCGGCAGGTGTCGCTCTCCGATTATCGGCCGAACAAGGTCGTGATATTCTTTTACCCGAAAGACGACACGACGGGATGCACCCGTGAAGCCAAGGATTTTACCGAACTGAAGGCGGAATTCGCATCCGCCGACACCAGCATCGTCGGAATTTCCGCCGACGGCGTTGCCAGTCACGACAAGTTCAAGCGCAAGCATGAGCTCGATATCGACCTGGCCTCGGATCCGGAAAAGAGCGTGCTGGCGGACTATGGCGTGTGGGTCGAAAAGAAGATGTACGGGCGCACCTACATGGGCATCGAACGGAGCACATTCCTGATCGACCGCAAGGGACGGATCGCCAAGGTCTGGCGCAAGGTGAAGGTCGCCGGACACGCCGCGGCGGTTCTCGAATCAGCGCAGGCACTGGAGTGAGAGGACTGGTCGATCGAGAACACCACCGAACGGTATAAATCCTCAAAATCCGGCGCTTTTCTGGTTTGGTGACACAAAGTCACCGCAATTGCCGCGTAGCGAAACTTTGAGGGGCACGCGAGGCACGCAGGAGGGGAATGCGGCACGTCAGAACGCATAAGGCCAGGCCGAAGCGGCGCGGTTTCTGGGCGCGTGTGCGGCATGTGTTCCGCGAGCGCCAGATCTATCTGCGCAGCGAGGGCGAAGTACAGTTTGTCACCCTGCGGCCCTGGGTGCAGGTCCTCGGCATGGTTCTGGTCTTCTCCGGTATGTTCTGGTTCGCCTTTGCCAGCGTCAACGTCACCTTCAAGGATCAATTGCTGGCACTGAAGGAGCGGCGCCTGTATCAGGCACGGCTCGATTATGAAGACCGTATCGCCACCATGCGGACGGCGATCGACGGCATGAACAACCGGCTGCTGCTCAACCAGGACGAGTACCTGGCCAAGGTCGACCAGTTGCGGGCCGACTACGAGGCCCTGGTGGAGCGTCATGAGCGTCTGAACGAGTTCTTCCGCCAGGGCTGGCTGCCAACCCGCAATGTCGAGGACACCAAGAGCGGCGACTCAAAACCGGCAACGCAGGACGAGGCCGGCTATGTGCCCTCCAAGGGTGGCCTGAACCGCTGGACCTACGAACAACTCTACGCTCAGCCGTTTGCCACAAGAGCCCAGGCCAACGCCCCGCTTGACGACCTGAAAAAGGCGATGGCCGGCATGGAAATGCTTCAGGTTGACCTCCTGAGCGCGGTTTCAGACGATGCCGACAAGAAAATCGTTGCTTATGGTAAATTGTTCAGCAAGCTCGGCCTGAACGCCAAGAAGATCGCCCAGAAGTCTGATCACAAACCAAACTCCGTCGGCGGGCCGTTCGTATCAATTACAGCCGCGGACATCGGTTCGGCCAAGGTGGCGGCGAAACTGACGTCTGCCGCGAAACGTTTGGTTTTGGCCGAAATTCTGCGGTTTGAGCTCGATTCACTACCGCTCTACAGTCCGCTCGACAAGGTGTCTCGAATATCGAGCCACTATGGTCTGCGCCGTGACCCCTTCCGCCGCACCATGGCCATGCACGGCGGCATCGACTTCAAGGCGACCTACGGCTCACCGGTGCGCACCACCTCCGGAGGTGTCGTGACCAAGGCCGGTTGGGAGGGGGCCTACGGGCGTATGGTCGAAATCCGTCATGACAATGGCATTACAACGCGGTATGCTCATTTGAGTGCTACCAAGGTCAAACCTGGGCAGCGCGTCAAGCGGGGCACAATCGTTGGCCGGTTGGGTAATACCGGTCGGAGCACTGGTGCGCATCTCCACTACGAGACGCGCGTTAACGGCAACACGATCAATCCGGTGCGTTTTTGGAAGATCAGACATGCTGTTCAAGAAATCTCGCAATAAACCAAAGAAACAAGCGCCTCAACAAGCACGTTCAGGGCGCATGGGCCCATCAATCATCACCGGCGACGTTGTCATCGAGGGCAATGTCATCACCGGCGGTGAGCTCCAGATCGACGGAACGGTCAACGGCGATATCCGTGCCCGCGCCGCGGTGATCGACGTGCAAGGCGTCGTGCATGGGCGAATCGTTGCCGAGGATGTGTTCATCAGAGGCCGGGTGATCGGCCCGATCAACGCCATGAACGTCACCATCGTTTCCGGCGGCCACGTCGAAGGCGACGTCATCAACGACACCATCGCCATCGAGAACGGTGCCCATGTCGACGGCAAGATCCAGCGCTCCGAAGATCCGTTGTCGGATACCGGCGCCGGCTTCACGTCCAATGCGCCGATGATCTATTCCGACGATACCGCGCCAATCCGCAAGGGCACCTTCCAGGACGACAGCTATCGCCCGCTGGAACTGGTCACCCCACGGCGCAGCAACGACGCTGCCGAATAAGCGCCGGTCTCTATTGGCAATTTCTGCGTTCGGCCCTGAGGCGATCGTGTCGGATTGAGCGTCGGCAGGCGAGCCGCTGCCGGCTGTATCGCGTTCGCGGGCGGCTACTCGATATCCGCGACCTCTGTACCATCACCACCATGGACCCGGTGTGCCAGCGAGGCTTCGATGAACTGATCGAGGTCGCCGTCGAGCACCGCTGACGGGTTGGTGCTTTCGACCCCGGTGCGCAGGTCCTTGACCAGCTGATAGGGCTGCAGCACATACGACCGTATTTGATGACCCCAGCCGATGTCGGTCTTCGAGGCGGCCTGATCGGCGATGGCTTCCTCGCGCTTTTGCAACTCGAGCTCGTACAGCCGTGCACGCAGCATCGACCACGCCGTGGCCCGGTTCTTGTGCTGCGAGCGTTCGTTCTGGCACTGCACCACGATGCCGGTCGGGACGTGAGTGATGCGCACCGCGCTGTCGGTGGTGTTGACGTGCTGGCCGCCGGCCCCGGAGGCGCGGTAGGTGTCGATCCGGCAATCGCTTTCGTTGACCTCGACCTCAATGTTGTCATCGACGACCGGGTAAACCCAGACCGAGGCAAAGGAGGTATGGCGGCGGGCGTTGGAATCGAACGGCGATATCCGCACCAGGCGATGGACACCCGATTCGGTCTTCGACCAGCCGTAGGCATTGTGGCCCTTCAGTTGCAGCGTGGCGGACTTGATGCCGGCCTCGTCGCCGTCATGCTCTTCCATCACCTCAACCTTGAAGCCGCGGGCCTCGGCCCAGCGCACATACATGCGCAGCAGCATGTTGGCCCAGTCCTGGCTTTCCGTGCCCCCTGCCCCTGCGTGCACCTCGAGATAGGCGTCGTTGGGGTCGGCCTCGCCGGACAACAGCGTTTCAAGTTCCAGCTTGGCGGCGGTTTTGGCCAGCGCGGCCAGAGCAGCCTCGGCCTCGGAAACGATGGTCTCGTCGCCCTCCTCCTCACCGAGCCCGATCAGTTCGGTGTTGTCGGCCAGGCCCGATTGCAGCTCGCCGATCATCTTGATGCGGGCATCGAGTTCCTGGCGCTGGCGCATGATGGCCTGGGCGCGCTGCTGGTCATTCCACAGGTCAGGGTCCTCGACCTGGGCGTTCAGCTTGTCCAGTTCCTTGAGCGCGTTGTCCCAGTCAAAGATGCCTCCTCAGCAGTCCGACGGACTGCTTGATCTGGTCGACAATACTGGCCGTTTCAGCACGCATGGTGTCACAGCTCCGTTAGTTTCTCGCAACCTGTCAACAGGGAGACGTTTCCGGGCACGCTCAATAAAGACCGCCGGTGCCGGTCGTCAAGCCACCTTCGATGACCGCTTCGTTGCCGGTCGTGGGTGCAAAGCCTTCGCCGATCACCACGGCGTCGTCGGTCGGCTGCTCACCCGGCTTGAAGGCCTCGAGAATGACGTTGGCATCGCCATAGGCGCCACGCTGGCCGGTGTTCGGGTCGATTGGAATGAGCTCTATGCCGGCCGGCACCCGGAACGGCGTCGCCGGTTTGCCCTTCAGTGCCAGCTTCATGAACTCGGCCACCACGGGCGCCGCCAATTGGCCGCCGGTTGCGCCTTTGCCCATCGGCTTTGGCTTGTCGTAGCCGAGGTAGACGCCGACGGCCAGATCGGGGGTAAAGCCAATGAACCAGGCATCGCGCTCATCGTTGGTGGTGCCGGTCTTGCCGGCCAGGGGCTTGCCGACGGCTTTCAAAACCTTGCCGGTGCCGCGCTGCACCACGCCTTCCATCATCGAGGTCACCTGATAGGCGGTGTAAGGACTGATGACCTCTTCGCGCACATCCAGAAGCTCAGGCTCGGGCTGGTTGTTCCATGTATCGCTGATGCAGCCGGGGCAGTCGCGCTTGTCGTGGCGGAAAACGGTGCGGCCGTAGCGATCCTGAATGCGGTCGATCAGGGTGGCCTCGATCTTCTTGCCGCCGTTGGCGAGCATCGAAAAGGCCGTGGTCATGCGCAGCAACGTCGTCTCGCCGGCGCCCAGCGACATGGCCAGCACCGGCGGCATGTCAGTGTAGATGCCGAGCTTTTCAGCCAGCGCCTTGATCTTGGCGATGCCCATGTCGTGGGCAAGCCGAACGGTCATCGCGTTGCGCGAAAGCTCCACGCCGCGGCGCAATGTCGACGGGCCGTAGAACCTGCCGGAATAGTTCTTTGGCTTCCAGGTCTCGCCGTTGCGCAACTGGATTTCAATCGGTGCGTCCATGATCACCGAGGCCGGGGTGTAGCCGTTGTCGAGCGCTGCGGCATACACCACCGGCTTGATCGACGATCCCGGCTGGCGACGGGCCTGAACAACGCGGTTGAACTGGCTCTTGCCGTAGCTGAAGCCGCCAACCAGGGCCAGAACGCGGCCGGTGTGCGGATCCATGGCCACCAGGCCGCCCTCGATCTGCGGCAGTTGCACAAGATGCCAGACGCCGGCTGTGCGGTCAGGGGCAACATAGACGATATCGCCCGGTTTCACGACCTGGGAGACCTGTTTGACTTCGGGACCCAGCTTGCGCTTGCCAAGCGACTTTCTCGCCCACTTCATCAGCGCCAGCGGCACGGCGCCGGCCTCTGCCTTGAAATCGAACTTGCCGTTCGGCAACCGCTTCGGCCTGATGCCGACCGTAACACCATCGTCACCGACGTCGCTGACAATTGCCAGGCGCCAGGGGAACACGTCCGCGGGAACCTTCATCTTGGAAAGTTCCTTCTCCCAGTCCTTGGTGACGGGGATATTCCTGATGGCGCCGCGCCAGCCGTTCTCACGATCGAACTTGATCAGGGCGCCGGCCAGGGCCCGGCGGGCGAAGATCTGCAGCTTCGGGTCGAGGGTGGTGCGCACCGACAGGCCGCCGGTGTAGAGCTTGTCGGTGCCGTAAAGCTCCTGGACTTCGCGGCGAACTTCCTCGGTAAAGCTCTCAGCGGCAAACAGCTTGGCGCCCACCGCCCGGGAGATCACGGTCAGCGGCTCGCGCACTGCAGCGTCGTGCTCGGCCTGGGTGATATGGCCGTTGACCAGCATCCGCTCCAGCACCCAGTTGCGCCGTTCGACGGCCCGTTCGGTGTAGCGGCGCGGGTGATAGTTGTTCGGCGCCTTGGGCAAAGCGGCGAGATAGGCCATCTCGTGCAGGTCGAGTTCGTTCAGCGACTTGCCGAAATAACTGAGCGATGCACCCGCTACCCCATAAGACCCCAGACCCAGGAAGATCTCGTTGAGATAGAGCTCCATGATCTGGTCTTTGGTGAAGGCGCGCTCGATGCGCTGGGCCAGCAATGCTTCCTTCAGCTTGCGCTCGATCTTGCGCTCGCTGGTCAGCAGGAAGTTCTTGGCCACCTGCTGGGTGATCGTCGAGGCGCCGATCAGCCGGCGGGTCTTCTTCTTCAGCACGTAACGATCGAACAGAATCTTGCTGTCGACCAGTGCGGCGCGTGCCAGGGCCTCCCAGTCGAGCCCGGCATGGCTGTAAAAATTCTTGTCCTCGGCCGAGGTAAAGGCCTGGATCAGACGCTCGGGGATGGCGTTGATCGGCACGAACAGGCGGCGTTCCTTGGCATATTCGGCGAGCAACGACCCGTCGCCGGCGTGAATGCGGGTCATTACCGGCGGTTCGTATTGTGACAGCTGGGTATGTTCGGGCAGCGTCTTGGAGGTGTCCCAAATGATGTAACCGGCGCCCGCAGCGACCCCGACGAACACCATGAAACCCGCGGTAAACAGAAATCCGAGGAACCTCAGCATACAACTCGCCTGTTTGCGTAGCGGGCATCACGCCGACCCGCAACCGTCCATCGCCGGCAACACTGGATCAGTATTGCCGCGTCCACATCCATCACTACCCGATACGGATCACAAAATCGAGTAGTTCGATATTGTGGCAAAGTTGCGGTTTTCGTTCACTTGCCGGGCGGCGGACCGGTGGGGCCTACTCTTTCTGGGCCAGCTTGGTGGAGAAATACCGGTCTATCGAGGCAGCAAGCGCGCCTGCGGCCTTGCGCTGCCAGGTTTTCGATTTCAGCTGGCGTTCGTCGGCCGAGCTGGAAAGATAGCCCATTTCGAACAGCACCGAGGGGACATCGGGCGCCTTGAGCACGCGAAATCCGGCTGACCGCAGCGGACGGGCGTTCATCTTGGTCACCCGCTTCATCTGCGTCAGCATCTTCTTGGCAAAGAACAGCGAGTGGTTGTTGGTCTCGCGCTGGGCAAGGTCGATCAGGATGCCGGTGATCTCGTCGCTCTCCTCATCGAGATCGACGCCGGCGATGATATCGGAGCGGTTTTCCTTGCGGGCCAGTTCTTCGGCCTCGCGGTCGGAAGCCTTTTCCGACACGGTGTAGATGGTCGCGCCCCTGGCTCTGCGGCCGCGCACCGAATCGGCATGTACGGCAATGAACAGGTCGGCGTTGCTGGTGCGGGCAATCTTCACCCTGTCGCGCAACGAAATGAAGATATCCTTGTCGCGGGTGAGAATGACCTTGTATTTGCCGGCGCGCTCAAGCACGGCGCGCAGCCGCTTGGCAAAATCCAGCACCACGGCCTTTTCCTTGGTTCCACGGCGCGAGATGGCGCCGGGGTCGATGCCGCCGTGGCCGGGGTCGATCACCACAACCCGCTTGGCGCCGGGAGCTCTGGCCGGCCGTTGCGCACGTTTGAGCGGCGCTTGTCCTATTTTCGGCTTGGGCCGCGGGATCGGCACCGTGCTGGCATCCTGCATCGCTGCGATGGCGGCGCTGATCTCCTGTTCGGCTCTCTCCACATCGGACATTGGCGGTGCCGGGCTTGGGGTTTCGGCAACCTTTTCTGCCGCCTGCTCCGGCGCCGGCGGCGGGTCCGGCTGCTCGACCGTCTTCAAGCGTTGAAAAGTCTCGCGACTGGTGGCGACGATATCGACCACCAGGCGCGCGGGCTTGGTGCCGGCGTGCCGGGAAATGGTCGATTTCTCGATCAGGACCGGCCCGCTTGCATCCAGGACGATGCGCGAGCGGCCGGTCTCCATGATGCCATAGCGAAAGTCGCGCACCAATCCGACCGGCTCGCCGCTGGCGTCCGCCAAACCTTCGAATTCGATCTCCGGAAGGTCGATGATCACCCGGAACGGATCGGCCACGACATAGACGTTGTAGCCGACGGCTTTCGACAAATCGGCGGAGAAACGCGTGACTTCGCCGTCCTGGGAAACCCCCATATACGATGCGCGCGGCAGCTTTGCGTCTGGCCCGGCATGCGCCATGACCGGCCACACCGCAAACGCGATTGAGACCATCATTGCAACAAGATTTTTCAGCAAAGCCGGCATTGCCCCGCAGCCACTCAGGATTTCGCGCGCAAACGCGCTCTGTCTACAGCCTAGGCAGCCATGGTTAACGATTTGTTCACATAGAAACCTTTGCGCCGGCGAATTTTTTGCCGACGTCGGTCTATCCCGTTACGGCAATATGCTTGCAATGCGCCAGATGTGTCCCTATTACTGACCTATCTACTTCGTTGCAGATCGGCCGTGTTCGGCTTTGCGTATCTGCCGGGAGATAGTTTCCGCGCTGGTGAGGTTCCGGGCTGTAGTTTGCCGACCAAACCGGACGTGTGTAATAAGGAAATCGGCCATAATTGGCGGGTTTTCATAAAAGCAACCGTTTCAGTCTCACTGAAACATCAGGAAAAACGAAGTGCGCCTCGAATCAACCAACTCGCCGCTGCCTTGTCCGGACCTACCGGGTGCAGGGTGTCGTGTCGGCGCTGGTTGTGTGCCAAGCGCGGTTAATGCCGCCGGGCCGTCAGATTCCACCGCACTCCAAATACAGCGTGCGCGCGCCCCAATGCGGCGACGTCATAGGCCCGGAATTCGGCGATCCGGCACTTTGCGGCGGCAGCACGCCGAGGATATCCCAATATGGGCAGCAAAATGCTTATTGATGCGGCACACCCTGAAGAGACCAGGGTCGTTGTCGTCCGCGGCAATCGGATCGAGGAATTCGACTACGAGTCTGCCGAACGCAGACAGCTAAAAGGCAACATCTATCTTGCCAAGGTGACACGGGTCGAACCGTCCCTGCAGGCCGCATTCGTCGACTACGGCGGCAACCGCCACGGATTTCTGGCGTTCAGCGAAATCCACCCCGACTACTATCAAATTCCGGTCGCTGACCGTCAGGCCCTGCTCGAAGAAGAACAGGCCGATGCGCAGTTGGACAATCACGACCTCGACAGCGACGACGACAACGGCAATTCCAGGGCCAAGAGTGCCAACAGCGATGCCGGCGACGATGAGGGCGATGAGGTTAGCGGCAATGGCGACGATCAGTTCGACTCGGTCGGCGCCGAGGACGCCCTTGAGGAAGTGCCCCAGCGCCAGCGCCGGCACCGCCGCAGCTACAAGATCCAGGAAGTCATCAAACGCCGCCAGGTCATCCTGATCCAGGTCGTCAAGGAAGAACGCGGCAACAAGGGCGCGGCGCTGACGACCTATCTTTCGCTGGCCGGGCGCTACTGTGTGCTGATGCCGAACACCGCACGCGGCGGCGGCATTTCGCGCAAGATCACCGAAGCCGGCGACCGCAAGCGCCTGAAAGAGGTCGCGCGCGGCCTGAAGGTTCCCCAGGGCATGGGACTGATCGTACGCACCGCCGGCGCCAAGCGCACCAAGGCAGAGATAAAGCGCGATTTCGACTACCTGCTGCGGTTGTGGGAGAGCGTGCGCGATCTCACGCTCAATTCAACCGCCCCCGCGGTGGTCTATGAAGAAGGCAACCTGATCAAACGCTCGATCCGCGATCTCTACAGCAAGGAGATCGACGAGGTACTGGTCGAAGGCGACGAGGCGCTGAAAGAAGCCAAGGGCTTCATGAAAATGCTGATGCCGAGCCATGCGCGCAACGTCAAACAATACAAGGAAACCCGGCCGCTGTTCTCCGACTTCAAGGTCGAAGGCCAGTTGGATGGCCTGTTTTCCCCAATCGTTTCATTGAGGTCCGGCGGCTATATGGTGATGAACCAGACCGAGGCGCTGGTCGCGGTCGACATCAACTCCGGCAAGTCGACGCGCGAGCACAATATCGAAGACACCGCGCTGCGCACCAATCTCGAGGCGTCAGAAGAAATCGCCCGCCAGCTCAGGCTGCGCGATCTTGCCGGACTGATCGTCATCGACTTCATCGATATGGAAGAAAAGCGCAACAACCGGTCGGTCGAACGCAAGCTCAAGGAAGCGTTGAAGAACGACCGGGCGCGCATCCAGGTCGGCCGCATCAGCCATTTCGGCCTGCTGGAAATGTCGCGGCAGCGTCTGCGCCAGGGCATGATCGAGAATTCGACCATGCAGTGCGAACAATGCCAGGGGACCGGGCTGGTGCGCTCGCTGTCGAGCTGCGCCCTATCGGTTCTGCGCGGCATCGAAGAGCATCTGATCAACCGCAATGCGGAAAACCTGACGGTCAGGTGCGACCGCGAGGTGGCGTTCTACATTCTCAACGACAAGCGCGATCACCTTTTGTCGCTGGAGACGAACTACGGCATTTCGATCTACCTGGAGACGTCTGGAAATCTGCATATGGCGGACTTCGAGATCGTGCGCAGCAGCGGCGAGCGGACCAGTTCGGCGCGGATCGCGCCGGCAAAGGCAGTGCGGATCGAAACGGCGCTCAGCGACCAGGACGACCAGGACGAAACCCGCGATGTGCGCGAGGCGCGCGATGAAGACGGCCAGCCGCGCAAACGCAAGCGCCGGCGCGGGCGCCGTGGCGGCAGCCGGCGGTCCAGGGATCGGGGCGAGCAGCAGCAGCAGGAGGCCGGAGACACCGGCGATCAGGCCGCGGCAGAGCCGGCAGCCGAACCTGCCGACGCGGGTGCGGCACCGGACGATGAGGCCAAGGCCGAAGCCGCACCGAAGGCGCGCGCCAAGCGTGCGCCACGCAAGCGCAAACGCGCGGCTGCGGCCGAAGCCGTCGAGGCAACGGATACCGCCGAGGTCGCCGGAGAGGTCGAGGAGCAAGCTCCGTCCGGCAAGCCGGAGGAAAGCCAAGCGCAGGCCGAAGCCGAACCGGAAACCGCACCGAAGCCCAAGAAGCGTGCCCGCAAGCCGCGCAAGTCGAGCAAGGCCGCCGCTGCGGAGAGCGAATCTCCGGCGGCAGAAAGTGCGCCGGACGCCGCAACCAACGGCGCGAAGCCGGAGCCCGCTGAACAGGCCCCTGTCCCGCAGGCCGAACCGGAGCCAGAACCCCAGGTTCAGACCTGGACGCCACCGACACCGACCGCTCCTGCTGACGGGCCGCGCAAGAGCGGCTGGTGGAGCAAGCGCTGAAAGCTGCTGCTTGGCAAAGCTGCTGCTTGGCGAGATATCGTGACGAGCGGGCCCACTGCGGGTCCGCCGTTACAACAGTTCGGCGAGCAACCGCGCCGCGATCAGCCACATGATCGCCCCGATGACCACATCGAGCACCTGCCAGGCCCGCGGCCTGGCAAACACCGGGGCCAGCATCCGGGCGCCATAGCCCAGGGCAAAAAACCACACAAATGATGCCACCACCGCGCCGGCGCCGTAACTCAGCCGTGCGGCGTCCTGGTAGCGTGCCGAAAGTCCGCCGAGCAACACCACGGTGTCGAGATAGACGTGCGGATTGAGCCAGGTGAAGGCCAGCACCGTCATCACCGCCGGCCACAGGGCGGTCCGGTTCGCGTCGGTCGCCTGCATGGCGTGCGGATGCAGGGCGCGGCGGAAGGCCATCGCGCCATAGATCAGCAGGAACACCGCGCCGCCGGCGGTGATCAAGGTGATCAGGAGAGGTGCACCGGAGATCAGGCTGCCGAGACCGGCCACCCCGGCGGCGATAAGCACCGCGTCGGACGCAGCGCAGATCAGGCACAGCACAAAGACATGCTCACGCTTTAGGCCCTGACGCAGGATGAAGGCGTTCTGTGCGCCAATGGCGATGATCAAAGTCGCGCCGAGCGCAAATCCGGCGATGAATGCGGCAGTCATGGCCGCATCACTTCAACCAGCGGCCGAGCCGGTCGATGCCCTGGCGCATCTGTTCATGGGCGCCGGCAAACGAGATGCGGATGTAGCGGTGGCCGCGTTCGGGATCGAAGTCGGCCCCCGGCGTCAGCGCAACCCCGGTTTCGGCCAGGGCCTTTTGGGCAAAGGCAAAGCTGTCGTTGGTGAAACGGCCGACATCGGCGTAGATGTAGAAGGCACCATCGACCGGTGAAAAATCGTCGATGCCGATACCCGGCAGCGCGTCGAGCAGAAACTCCCGGTTGGCGGCATACTGCGCCTTGCGTTGCTCCAGTTCGTCAGTGGCATCGAAGGCGGCAACGGCGGCAATCTGTGACAGGGTGGGGGCGGAAATATAGAGACTCTGCGACAGCACCTCGCAGACCCGCGCCAGGCATTCCGGCACCACCATCCAACCGATGCGCCAGCCGGTCATGCAGTAATACTTCGAAAAACTGTTGATCACGATGGCGTCCGGGTTGGTGCTCAACGCGGTCGCCGGCTGCATGGTGTAGTGCAGGCCGTGGTATATCTCATCGGAGATGAACCAGATGCCGCGCTCGCGGCACACACCGGCCAAAGCCGCCAGCGTTTCCGGCTTCAGCATGGTGCCGGTCGGGTTGGCCGGACTTGCAACCAGCAGCCCGTTCAGCCCGCCATGGTCGGCGAGATCGACGATACTCTCGACCGTCGGCGCCCAACGGGTCGCTGCCGATGTTTCAATATCGGCAACCTCGACGTCGAGTGCATTGAAGATGTTGCGGTAGGCCGGGTAGCCGGGCGAGGTGAGACCGACCCGGTCGCCGGCATCGAAGGCGGCCAGGAAAGCCAGAACGAAGCTGCCTGACGAGCCGGTGGTGATCACCACCCTGCCCGGGTCGACTGCGACCCCGTGGGTGTCGGCGTAATAGCGGGCGATGCGTTCGCGAAGGGCCGGCAGACCGAGCGATTCGGTATAGCCGATCGTCTCATCGTGCAGCGCCTTCTTTGCCGCTTCGATCACCTTGCGCGGGGCAGAACCAGATGGCTGACCGGCTTCCATGTGCACGATATCATTGCCCGCAGCGCGCAGCCGTGTTGCCTGGCGCAGCATGTCCATGACCAGGAACGGCGCGACACCGGAGGAACGTCTTGATGGTTTCATGGTGGATTCGTTCATGACCGCCCTGTTAGCAGACCGGGTGGCATGTTGGTAGTCTCAGTGTCGCCGCATTTGCCGCTGAAACATGCTTCACACGAAGTTGGCTTGCTGAACCGGGCCAGTCGTGGTTTATCGGCACCGCCCACCGACCCGGTGGCCATGGCACCAAAGCCCAGCAACAGGCCCGCAATCTTGAGCAGTCTATTGAGAGCCCTCACATCCGCGCTGCTAACGATCTGCCTGATTATGTCAGTCGCCGTTGCGCCGGTGCACGCCCAGCGCGGCCTGCCGCTGATCCGCGATGCCGAAATCGAAGGTCTGCTCAGGCTTTACACCCGCGACATCTTCAAGGCCGCCGGCCTCAACCCGCGGGCCATCCGGGTACATCTGATCAACGCCAACAGCATCAATGCGTTCGTCGCCGGCGGCCAACGGATCTTCGTTCACACCGGCCTGCTTGAGCAGACAAGCTCGCCGAACGAGGTCATCGGCGTGCTGGCGCATGAGACCGCACATATCGCCGGCGGCCATCTGGCCCGCCTCGGCATCCAGGTCGACAAGCTGTCGACGGCCAGCATTATCGGCATGCTGATCGGTGCCGCCGCCATCGCCGGCGCCGCAGCGTCCGGCCAGCGCGGTGCCGCCAGTGCCGGCCAGGGCGTCATCGCCGGCAGCCAGAGCCTCACACATAGATCGCTGTTGTCGTATGTCCGGGTGCAGGAATCGGCCGCCGACCAGGCCGCCGTCAAGTATCTCACCGCCACCGGCCATTCCGGGCGGGGCATGCTGGAGCTGTTCCACCGGCTGGCCTCCAAGTCGCTCGGGTCACTGCGTTACGTCGATCCTTACGCGATTTCGCATCCGATGCCGTTCGAGCGCATCCGCAATCTGGAAAAGATCGTCAAGGCCACCAAGTACTACAAAAAGGAGGACCATCCGGCCTACATGCTGCGTCACCAGTTGATGCAGGCCAAGCTGGCCGGCTTCCTGAGTTCGCCGCAGGCGGTCTACCAGCGCTATCCCGTGACCGACAACTCGCTGCCGGCGCGGTACGCGCGCTCGATTGCCGCCTTCCGGCGCGGCGATCTGAAGAACGCCCTGCCGGTCATCGACGGCATGATCAAAGACATCCCCCGCAACCCCTACTTCTATGAGCTGAAAGGCCAGGCGCTGCTGGAAAGCGGCAAGCCGCGCGCCGCCATCAAGCCGCTGAAGCACGCCGCCAAGCTACTACCGAACAACGGCCTGATCCGCATTCTGCTCGGCCAGGCCCAGCTCAATGCCGGTAACGCAAAGGCCGCCATCGCCACGCTCAATGTCGCCAAGCGCAGCGAAAACGATCAGCCGAGATTGCACCTGCTGATGGCTTC
>JAHEJE010000006.1 GCA_024639035.1 Alphaproteobacteria bacterium | reverse complement strand
TGCCTGGTCCTGCACGCCGTCCAGCTTGCCCAGGCCTTCAGCGCCAGGACGCCGGGCGAGCCGCTGACCTCGTGGATGAGCGAGCCGATCAAGTCGCCATGAGTGCCGGCCTGCTGATCAATCCCCTGTCCGGCAAGCAAAGCGGCCTCGGCCTCAAGCTGGCCGAGCACCTTCAAGGCGCCGCCAACGTGCATGTCCGCGTCCTCGGTGCGTTCTCCGATCTGCCGGGCTTCATCGACGATTTTGCCGCCGCCGGCATCGAAACCCTGTTCATCAGCTCCGGCGACGGCACCGTGCAGGAAATCCAGACCCGCCTGGCCGAGGACAATCTGTTCGAGACCCTGCCGCGTCTCAGCCTGCTGCCGCACGGCACCACCAATCTCACCGCCGCCGATCTCGGTTTCGCCCATCGCTCCATCGACGCCCAGGCCGCCTTCATCACCGCCCACGCGCAAACCGGCCGCGCCGAAGAGCTGCGCCGCCGCCACACCCTGCGCATCGTCAACCCGGCCGACGGCAAGACACGGCACGGCATGTTCCTCGGCACCGGCGCGGTGTGGAAGGCGACCCGGTTCTGTCAGGATGCCGTCCACCGCACCGGCCTCAAGGGCGACTGGGCGACCTTCGCCACCCTGGCCGCCGCCGTTGCCCGTTTCGCCTTCACCCCCGGCGATCCGCAAAACCCCGAGCGCATCGACCGGCCCTATGCGATGACCGTCACCGGGGCCGGCGGCGAACAGGCCGCGGGCGGTCAACTGTTGTTCCTGGCCACCACGCTCGACCGTTTGATCCTCAACACCCGGCCGTTCTGGGGCGGCAAGCAGGCAGCCATCCGCGCCTCCATCTTTCCCTATCCGCCGCCGAACCTGCTGCGCTGGCTCTACCCGACGCTGTACGGCCGCGAGGACCGCGCCATGCCCGCCGGCTGCATCAGCTTCAGCACCGGCTGGATCGAGATCGCCACCGATTGCCCGTTCGTGCTCGACGGCGAATTCTTCGACCCGCCCGCCGGCGAACCGTTGCGTATCGAAACCGGGCCTGAATTCACCTATGTTTGCCGGTGATGACCGCACCTGCCGACAACCTGGCCGATATCGTTGCCGCCAGCATGATCGCTGCGCTGCCGGCGCCGGTGACGGCGCTGGCCGATCACATCGCGGCAGATCACGGCGACGGCATCCTCGCCATCCTTGCCTACGGCTCATGTCTGCGCGAGGTGCGGCCCGATGAGGGTCTGATCGATTACTACGTCCTGACCCGGGATTTCCCGGCCGTCAGCCCGAACCCGCTGTCGCGCTGGGGGTGCCGGCTGGTTCCGCCCAACGTCTACTACGCGCAGGCCGACTGCGCCGGCGGCACCTACCGCGCCAAATACGCCGTCCTGCCGCTCGACCAGTTCGCCGCCAGGGTCTCCCGGCGCACTGTCAACCCGTATTTCTGGGCCCGCTTTGCCCAGCCCTGCGCCATCGTCCGGGTCGCGGACGAAGCAACCCGCCAGACGGTGCTCGCAATCCTGACCGATGCCTGTCGTACGGCTTACGGCAATTTCGCCGCCGTCGCCGGTGCCGATGATCGTCCGCTCGCGCTGTGGCGGCGCGGTTTCGCCCTCACCTACGCGACCGAACTGCGCCCTGAATCGGCAGGTCGTGCCGACGACATCGTGTCCGCCCACGCCGATTACTATCGCGCCATCACCGAGGTCTTGCGCATCACCGCGCCAGCGCCCGGCTCCTCGGCGCTCGGCTCCACCACCCGCCTGGCCGGAAAGCTGCTGTCCGCTGCCCGCCTGATCAAGGCGGCCTTTACCTTCCAGGGCGGCGCCGATTACATCGCCTGGAAGATCGCCCGCCATTCCGGCCACACCATCGAACTCACCCCCTGGCAGCGCAACCATCCGCTGCTCGCCGCCATAACCCTGCTGCCGAAGCTCCTGAAATCGGGCGCCGTGCGCTGAACAAGGCGCTACTCGCCGAACCCCATCGCCGCCTCAGGCCCGCACGGCACGCCGGACACAAGCTGGCGCAGTTGCAGATCGCGCTTGGTCACCAGCATCGGCAGGTCCTTGCCACAGTCGAAGTCCCCGGCCTGGCCATCGGCAAGGGTTCTGGCCAGCCCGTTGTGACCCTTCAGCGCCCCATCGACATAGGCCATGTGGCACGCCTGCCCGCCTTTCAGCGCGATCACCGCCAGAAAGCTCTGGCGGCCGCCGCCGCCGTCGTCGAGCCGGTAACGCACGATCGCTGCAACCGGCCGGCCGTCGCGCAGCCGCCATTCCAGCTTTTCGCCGACCGTGTTGAAGGCACCGAAGGTCTGGCTGGCCGAACATTGCCTGCGCGGCTGCTCGCCAAACCCGAAGAAGGTCCGCAAATCGCCCTCGCCGACCCACACATCCATCCCCGCAACGCCGGGGCAGGAAACCGCCACACTGCCGCTTTCTTCATCGGCCAGCACCTGGCGGCAGTCGCCCGGCGCAATCGATGTGTACCGGCTGGCGGTTTCCGCCTGCGCCGGCAGCCCGGCACCGATCATGGCCATCGCCAGCACCACCGCAGCAACCCGATCTTCCATGTTCGTCTTCCTCCACCCCTAAGCCGGATTGCCTATTGTCCTGAACCGGCAATTGCTGTTGTCTTGATCGATCTGTGTCCAGTCCAGGATAGCACAATGCGCATAGAAGCCATTTCCATCGGGCAAGACCCGCCCCGCGAAATCAACATGATCATCGAGGTGCCGATCGGCGGCGAGCCGATCAAGTACGAGATGGACAAGGAGGCCGGCACCATGGTGGTCGACCGCTTCCTCTACACCGCCATGCGCTATCCCGGCAATTACGGTTTCATCCCCCATACCCTGTCCGAGGACGGCGATCCGGTCGATGTCCTGCTCGTCACCGAGCGCACCCTGGTGCCCGGTGCCGTCGTCGCCTGCCGCCCGGTCGGCGTGCTCGAGATGACCGACGAAGCAGGCGGCGATGAAAAGATCGTCGCTGTACCGGTTGCCCGCATCACCCGGCGTTACGAGAAGGTCGTCGACGTCAGCGACCTGCCGGCCATTCAGGTCCAGCAGATCGAGCACTTCTTCAGCCACTACAAGGACCTCGAATTCGGCAAGTGGGCGCAAACCAAAGGCTGGGGCGACCATGCCGTTGCCGAGCGCCGCATTGCCGAGGCCATCGAGCGCGCCCGTGCCGCATCGGCCTGATGCTGAACAGCCGACGAGACCTTCCATGACAGCAGATATCGCCTATCACGCCCATGTCTATTTCGACGCCGAGACCGTAGATCGCGCCCGGGCCCTGTGCCAGCATGCAGCGGCCCGTTTCGGCATCGATAGGGGCCGGGTTCATGAGCGCCCCGTCGGTCCGCACCCGATGTGGAGCTGCCAGCTGTCCTTCGGCCACGCCGTGTTCGGCGATGTCGTTTCCTGGCTCGCCCGCAACCGCGATGGTTTGGTGATTTTCATCCACCTGGAAACCGGCGATGTCATCAAGGACCATACCGAACACACCATGTGGATGGGCCGGATGATGGACCTCGACCTGTCGGCCCTTCGCTAAGCGGTTGCGCATCGGCCCCGGTTGACCTGCATCAATGCCCATGGCCGGCGCCCGGCTAGGGTCGGGATCTGTCGATTGACCCCAATCCCGGAGCCCGAACATGCATGCCCGCGATATCATGACCGCACCGGTTGTCTGCGTTGCCCCGGACACCAAACTCGTGACCATCGTCGAACTGATGCTGGAACATCGCATCAGTGCCGTACCGGTGATTGACGCCGATGGCGGCCTCGTCGGCATCGTCTCGGAGGGCGACCTGATGCATCGCAAAGAGCTGGGCGTGCCGGCAGAGCGCTCCTGGTGGCTCAGCGCGCTCGGTGGCCGGGCGATGCTTGCCGAAGAATTCGTCAAGGCCCATGCCACCACCGCTGAGGAGTTGATGACCACCGACGTCATCGTCGTCGGCGAAGACACCGCGCTGCCGGAAATCGCCCGGCAGCTGGAACGCAACCGCATCAAGCGTGTCCCGGTGATTGCCGCCGGCCGGGTCGTCGGCATTGTCAGCCGCGCCAACCTGCTGCAGGCCCTGTCGCTGGGTCCCGCCGGTGCCGCACCGCAGCCGTTGCCGTCCGACCGCCAGATCCGCGATCGGATCATGGCCTACCTGGCCGGTGAAAAATGGGCCAATGCCGCCCACCTCAATCTCGTCGTCCATGCCGGAACCGTCTACCTGTGGGGCGAGATCGCCTCGCCGTCGCACCGCAAGGCCCTGATCGCCGCCGCCCGCGATGTGCCGGGGGTCGATAACGTCGTCGACCACACCCGGGTTTTTCAAACAATCTATTGATACCGCACTTTCGGTTGACCCAGATCAATGCAGATTTGGCTTGTCCGGCAAATAATGCCCCAATGCCGTTAACGACAGTTTGGGCGTGTGCGGGACTTTGCGTCTGGTAGTGTTTACCATTGCGCCTAGACGTTCGGCTTCAATTCTGCGCGAGGGGGCAATGCCCCGGAGAAGGGGAATATCGTGTCACGAGTAGACAATTTGCTACCTAACAAGCTGGGTCCGGAAGAAGCCGAGGAAAGCCTTCTCCCGCTGGAAGTCACAAAATCGGAAACAGGTGCAACCAAGGCCTCTGCCGCTGCCTCCGCGTCGCACGAGAAAGCATCTAAGGCCGCTGACCAGACTGCCTCCGCCGCCAAGGCGGTGGCCAAGACCAAACAGGCGACCAAGGCTACTTTGGCCGAGGCTGAGCGCGGCAATCCGAGATCGGCACTGGCCCGCGCCGCCGCCACCGCCGACAAGGAGGCCAAGGTTGCAAAAAAGGCGGCTGCTTCCGCTGTACAGATGGCATCGCGCGCCGAAAAGCTGGCTTCGGAAAGCGAAAGCGCCGCAGCTGAAGCGCGCCAGACCGAGACCGCTGCGATCAAGGCGACCGCCAAGGCCAAGGGCGCCGAAATCGAGATCGCCCAGGCGCAACGCGCCAAGAAGCCCGACAACCATCTCATCAAGACCGCCAAACGCCGCCTGGCGAAACTGCGCAAACAGGTACAGGCCAAGGAAGACGCCGCCGAAGCGGCCGCCTCCAAGGTGGCCGCGCTGGCCAGCGATGCCAAGTCTGAAGCCATTATGGCGGCTAAGAAGGTCGAGGAAGCCGCCCTCGCCGTGAAGCGGACCGAGGTCGCCGCGGCCAAGGCCGCCAGCGCCGTCAAGAAGCGCAAGGAAAGCACTGAGCAGTCCCTGGCCAAGACCCAGGAGACCGTCGATCAGGCCCGCAAGGACACCGAAGCAGCCGTCGACGACACCCGGGCCTCGGCCCAGGCGGCCGAAAAGCTGGAATCGGCAGCAGCGGCAGCCGTTGCCGCCAGCGCATCGAAGGCAGAGGCCGAAATTGCCGCCCTCAAGGCCCGAGAAGCAGCCGAAAAAGCTGCGCGTTCCGAGGCCGAGACCGGCAAGAACCTGAAGGCACCAGAGCTCTATCTCAACCGCGAGCTGACCTGGCTGGAATTCAACAAGCGCGTCCTGAACGAGGCCGACGACCCCCGTACGCCGTTGCTGGAGCGGGTTAAGTTCCTCGCCATCGTCGGCGGAAACCTCGATGAATTTTTCATGAAGCGCATCGGCGGCCTGAAGCAGCAGGTCGGCGCCGGAGTGCATGACCTGTCCGTCGACGGCCGCAACCCGCAGCAGCAAATCGCCGATTCGATCGCCGTGGTCCGTGACATACAGTCGACGGCCAAGCGCATCTTCGTCGAGCTGAAAGAGAAGTTGCGCGACCACGATATCATCGTTTCCGCTTACTCCGATTTGCTGGAGGACGAGCAGGCCGGTGTGCGGGCCTATTACCTGCAGAATATCCTGCCCCTGGTCACGCCGCTGGCGATGGACCCGGCCCACCCCTTCCCGCACATATCGAACCTGTCGCTGAACCTTCTGGTCACCCTGCAGATTGCCGGCGACGCGGCGCCGATCATGGCTCGTGTCAAGGTTCCGACCGGCAACACCATACCGCGCTTCATCCGCGTCGGCTCTGTCAACAGGTTCGTGGCCCTGGAAGATGTCATGGCCAACAACCTCGACGTTCTGTTTCCCGAGGTCGAAGTGCTATCCTGCGAGATCTTCAGGGTGACGCGTAACGCCAACACCGAACGCGAGGAAGACACCGCCGACGATCTGCTCGAAATGATCGAAGGCGAAGTCCGCGACCGCAAGTTTGCCCCGATTGTCCGCCTCGAGACCATGAGCGAGATCACCACGCTGCACCGTGGCATGCTCGCCGCCGAGCTCGGCCTCGACGAAGATGAAGACGTCTTCGACAGCGATACCATGCTTGGTATGCGCGACCTGTTCGAGATCTCCTCGATCGAGATACCGGAATTGCATGATCCGGACCATCATCCCATCGACCATGTCGAACTCGAGGGTGAGCCGAGCATCTTCCATGCGATACGCAACAAGGGGCCGTTTCTGCTCCAGCACCCCTATGAATCGTTCAACACCTCCGTCGTCCGCTTTGTCCGCGAGGCCTGCCACGACCCCAAGGTGATGGCGATCAAGATGACCTTGTATCGAACCACCGAAGGCACCGGCATCATCGATTACCTGGTAGAGGCGGCACAGAACGGCAAGCAGGTTGCGGTTGCCGTTGAGCTCAAGGCACGCTTCGACGAAGCCGCCAACATCAACTGGGCGACCCGCCTGGAGGAAGCCGGCATTCACGTCACCTATGGCATTGTCGGCCTGAAAACCCATTCCAAGGTGATCCTGGTGATCCGCCGCGACTTCAACGGCCTGCGCCACTATGCCCATATCGGAACCGGTAACTACCACTCCGGCACGGCACGCCTGTATGCCGATCTCGGGTTGTTGACCTGTGACGAGGACGTTGGGTCCGATCTGGTCAACTTCTTCAACTTCCTCACCTCCGGCTGCCAGCCGATGCGCCGCTATTCCAAGATCCTGGTGTCGCCGCGCAACATGAAGGAGGAGTTGCTCAACAAGATCGACCGGGAGATTTCCAAGCACACTTCGCGCTCGCCCGGCCTGATCCGCCTCAAAACCAACGCGCTCGAAGACCCCGACATCACCGAGGCGCTCTATCGCGCATCGCGCGTCGGCGTCAAAGTCGAGCTGATCGTCCGCGACACCTGCCGGATGCGTCCGGGCATCCCCGGTCTTTCCGACAATGTCAGCGTGATCGGCGTCGTCGGCCGGTTTCTCGAGCATACCCGCATTTATTATTTCCAGAACGGCGGAAAGGAGGAATTCTACATCGGATCGGCCGACCTGATGGGACGCAATCTCAGCAGCCGCGCGGAGGTCGTGGTGCGCATCGAGCACGAAACGTTGGTCGAACAGCTCCGCCAATATCTCGAGGTGCAGCTGAACGATCGCCGCAATGTTTGGGAGATGTCCGCCGACGGCAGTTACACCCAGCGCCATCCCAAGACCGAGGCTGAAGAAAAGGGATGCCAGCAGGTGATGATCGATTTGGCCGAGAAACGCCACCGCGAAGCCAAGCAGCTAAGGTTGATGCGGCCAAAGGCGATTGCCCGCCGACAATCGGCCTAGGGTCCTGACCCTAGGGCCCGGCGAGTATCGGGATCATTTGATCGAAACCCCGGTTGCAAGCTGCGTCAATCCTGCAACCCGCCGCGGTCATTGCATGATTGTCGACAGGCGGGCCGGGCTGCTAGTTTGTTCGCATGATCACTGTTGAAGACCTTATTTTGGAACCGATCGAGACTCTGCAGGACATCAAGGGCATTGCTTTTCCCAAAGAGCCCAAGTTTCGGCAGTTTCTCGTCACCGGTCCGCCCGGCTCCGGCAAGAGTACGCTTGTCGGCAAGATCGGCGGCTGGCCTTATGAAGGTTATCTTGATCTCTCGGACACCAACTGGTGGCGGCTGCGCGCGCTGACGTTCAGACCGCGCGAATTGCATCTCGGGGCTCCGTTCAAAGGTCACAAGGAAGCGCTGAGCGTGCTTGACGACGAATGGCTCGCCAATTTCGAAAGTCTGGAGGTGGATTTCCAGCGCATCAGGATACCGCCCGGCAAGACCTGGCTGTTAGGAACCAACTGGCGCGGCCTTTATGTCTTTGAATTCATTCTGCCGTCGGCTGAGCTGATCTACAATGACCGGTTGGAACGCGCCAGGACCGGTCTGTATCCGCACGACAAGAAGGTATCGCAAGAGATCGTTAAGGCACAGGGAGGATTTTATCGCGCCATCGCCTGGTATTTCTGGATTTCGGGAATGCATGTTTATATACGGACCGAACGAGAGGGCCCACCGATGCAGATCGTCGACTGCAAGAACGCACCGTTGCTATGACAGCTGATACCGACCAGCTCGCCAGGCCGTCGTTTCTGGCACGCCTGAGCGGCCTGTTCACGCGTGAGCGTGATGCGGTGCCGATAACCCCGAGCTGCGAATCGGTGCCGGTGTCGGCCGGTGTCAAGATCGCCTGGCAGGAGCAGCCGTTTTCATTGTCGTTCGGCAATGTTGCGCTCGAAGTTCATCCCGACATTCCGATCAGCGGCAAGTTCGCCGATGCATCGCGCGAGTGGATCATCCATGCCGGCGAGGCGTTCTACGAGTCCGTTCCGCGCTATCTGCGCATCAGCCCGGGCGATACGGTGACGCTGGGCCGCGAGGACCCGGTTCAGACCGAAATCTTCGGCTACGGAAATTCCGTTGCCGGCCGCCACCTGAGGATCACCAGCCGCAGAGGCCATTTGACGATCCTGCTTTTGGAACCGGAACGCCCGGCCAGTATCTGTACGATTGAAGACAAGCCGCCGATGTGGTCGGTGCGCCGTGAAAATCTGCTGCGCCTGCCGCAGGTTCTTGGCCACCCGATTGAACTCCTGGGCGAGGATGAGGCCCTTGCGATGATCGGCGAAGTCAACGCCATCATCGAGCACGAGGTCTATCGCGAACTTGACGACGACGGCAATCCCGGCGGCATCATCCAGTTCCCCGATGACAAGACGGTGCTGATCCTCGGCGACATTCATACCATTGCCGACAACCTGCTCTCCGCACTGTCCCAGGGCGGCACCCTCGCCGCCCTCGAGCGCAACGAGGCCTGCCTGGTCCTGCTTGGCGATCTGGTCCACAGCGAAGACTCCGACGAGCTTGAAGACATGGACTCTTCGATGTTCATGCTCGACCTGTTCTGCCTGCTCAAGCGCCGCTTCCCCGGCAACATCTTTTACATCCGCGGCAACCATGACAGTTTTTCCCCCGACGTCGGCAAGGCCGGCGTGCCCCAGGGCATCCTGATGCGCAAGGAGCTGAAGAAACACCGCGGCAAGCAGTATCTGGCCGAGGTTGAAACCCTGTTCGAGCGGCTCGCGTTGGTGGTCGCCGGCAACGAATTCGCCGCCTGCCACGGCGGTCCGGTCCGCGCCCGCATTACCCGCAGCACCCTGGTCAATGCGGCGCGCTACCCCGGCGTCCAGCATGAACTGGTCTGGAATCGGGTCCGCAGCGACACCCGGCTCGGCGGATATGGCAAGGGCAGTGTCAAGCGCTTCCGCGCGATGATGAACATCTCGAAGCACTCACCGCTGATCGTCGGTCATACCCCGCAATCGACCACCGGGACCCTGTGGCCGGATGTCTGCGGCATAACCGGGCATCACATCATCTACTCCGCCCGCACCAACCGGGTCGCCAGCTCAGTGTCCTGGAATGGCCACACGGTGCTGCAGGAGTTCACCCCCGATCCGGCGTTGTCCACCTTTGACGAAGTGGCTCCCGCTGATCCCGAACCCGTCGCCGCTTCCGATCCCGCCGAAGCCTGACACCAATCGCCCTCACCATTGCCCCTTCCCCCGGCCCACCGTTATTAATTCGCGCGGGGGCTTCTGCGTTCGAGTATCGTTTCGACGATCGAGCAGCAGGGGTTTACGTCTGACCCATCCCGCTCCCCTGGCTCAACCACCCGCAATGGTACCCTTGGGGTGGTTGGGCCGGGGGAGCGGGATGGGTCAGACTTAAGGACCACTGGTATTATTTCGGCTCTTCAATCCGGATTGTGTCGTCGTAAAGAATTGTCGTGACTTGCACATTATCCGATGGCTTGGGTGCCCAACTCGCTATGCCGTCGGCGATTTCTATGCGCATCAGGCGTTTTGCATCCGGTCCTAGCCAAAACGAGTAACGACCTCCCCACCACGAACCGTGCTCGTTTGGCTCCGGCTTAGAGGAGAAGCGGTACAGAAGTGCGCTCTTGCCGTCGAGTTCAGTCGCGCCCAGGCACTCCGGTTCAGCGACAGAGGCGGCAAGACGGTCTCTGGTGGCCCGAACGAACGCCTCCGGATCACCGGTTCGTGTATCGTTCGAGCGTGTCCAGGGCCCATCGAAGGAGGATCCCTTCCAAAAGGCGTTTCCAATCGCCATGAAACAGCCGTTCGGGGTGCAGTTGATCGACTTTAGCGGCCCGTCCCACAGCACATCCGAAGAGGGTGTTTCCTTCCCACCGGGTTCACGCACGACAGTCGTTTCCCGTCGGTTTTCTCTGACAAAAGGATCCCAGGCGCCACCTTTGAACAGCTTTCCAATCTCGGTGCCACAATCGGCTGCAGCAGGGGTGGATGCAGTTACTGTCAGGTAAAAAAGACTGAAAATTAGAGTGTTGCGCATCGGTCCATCCAGATATCAAACGTGTTAACAGCGTGTCCCACGGGTGCGCTTCAGATCACTGTGGGAGCAATCGAAAAGGCTCGCCAATCATGTATTGGACTCGCAATCGTGCAATGACAAGTCAATGGCGATTTCAGGACAAGATCGCAGTCTGCGCAATGTGCCATGTGCGGTAAGGGACGCAAGGAAACACGGCGTGCAGGATGTCCGGGTTCACCGAACTTGTGCCGGGGTTGGTTGATCAGAAACCCTCGGCTTTGCAGCCAAAGAAAACCTTGGTGACCTCCTCGGTGATTTCCCAGGTTACGCGACTGCCATCGCGGGTCAGAATACTGTCGCCCGCAGCCAGCTCATTCACAATCCCGTTGGCCGTGTCGATCAACCGGCACCTGCCGGAAAGGATCGTCATAAGCTCATCGCCCTGTTCGGTGCATTCAAAGATACCCTTCGTGCAGCGCCAGATGCCAAACCGGGTGGTGTTTCCTGGTCCCCCTAAATCAATGCGGCCTGACGCTCTTGGGCTCCCCTCTTTGATCCGATAATCGGAGCCAGGGTTATCGAAAGGCCAATGTTCAAGTTGCCCGACATCGTCGCCTGGTTTGTAACAATGCATTGAGTTGCTCCAAATGTTTGGGTTTTGCCGTGGTGGGCTCCCATGGCACGGACTGACAGTCACGCTGCGAATTCGCCAAACCGACCCCCCTGATGTCACCTCGTGGGTTTGCTGGGTTGCACAACCGGCCGGCATCTCTGTTCAGGGGTGTCTATATCCGTGCCGGCGATGTCAGCTTTCAGGGGTTAGGGTCAGGACCCATTAATTAACGACAGACGAGGGTGGATTGAGCAATCGCAGCATGGTCCGTACGGTTGACGGTCGTCTACAAAAAAATACCCCCGCCGAAGCGGGGGTATTCGTTCAATTGCAGATGCGTGATCGCGCTATTACAGGAATATGCCACGCATGGTGAAGTAGAACAATGCCGCCAGGCAACCGCCGATCGGCAGGGTAATGATCCACGACATCACGATGCCGCCGATGACCCGCAGATCGATCGCGCCGATACCGCGTGCCACACCGACACCGATCACGCCGCCGACCGCGATGTGGGTCGTCGACACCGGCATGCCCGTGCGTGACGCCAGAACCACCGTCGTCGCGGCAGCCATGGTCGCGCAAAAGCCGCGGGTTGGCGTCAGTTCGGTGATCTTGGTACCGATCGTCTGCATCACCTTGTAGCCGTAGGTGGCCAGACCGACAACGATGCCGATGCCGCCGACCAGCAGGATCCAGATCGGCAACTCGGATTTCTGCGCCACCTCGCCGCCCGATTGCACCAGGCCGACCACGGCAGCCATCGGCCCGACGCCGTTGGCGACGTCGTTTGAACCATGGGCAAAAGCCATGCCGCAGGCGGTGAACAGCATCATCGGCACGAACACCTTCTCGACGCTGGCGTAGTGGAAATCCTTGTCGGCTTCGGAGTCAACCTTGACCTTCTTGATCAGCAGATGACCGATGAACGCAATGCCCAGGCCGATCACCGCGGCGACCAAGAAGCTGGCCGGACCGCTGAGTTCGATCTTCAGGTGCTTCAGGCCCTTGAAGATCGTCACCAGCGAAATGATGAAGCCGACCAGGAACACATAGACCGGACCCCAGCGCTTTGCCGCCTCAAACGGATGCTCTGCGTTCAGGATCAGCTTGCGGATGCTCATCATAAGAACGAACGCGATGGTCCCGCCAAGCAGTGGCGACACCACCCAGCTTGCGACGATCTGGCTGATCTTGCCCCAGTTCACCGCTTCAAGCCCGATCGCCGCAATCGCAAAACCAACGACCGCACCGACAATCGAGTGTGTGGTCGACACCGGCCATCCGCGCCATGAGGCCACCATCAGCCAGACCGCCGCGGCCAACAGCGCCGCCAACATGCCAAGCAACAATATTTCCGGACTGCCGGAAATAGCGTCAGGATCGATGATTCCCTTGCGGATTGTCGAGGTCACGTGCCCGCCGGCCAAAGCAGCGCCGGCGAACTCGAAGATTGCGGCGATGATGATCGCCGTCTTGACCGTGATTGCACCTGAACCGACCGACGTTCCCATAACGTTGGCAACGTCGTTGGCACCAATTCCCCAGGTCATGTAAAGGCCGAAAATGACGGCAATGATAATGAACAGCGTCCCGTGCTGTGCAATAACTTCCATAATTCGAACTCCCCTCAGTGCGCCAGCAACAGGCGCAGGCGGTTACCCACTTTTTCGGCGTAGTCGGCCATCTCGCCGATCATCATGATCAGCTGATACCAGAACATCACCGACACCGGTTTCATCTCGTCTTCACGCGCAAACAAGGTCCGGGTCAGTTCCAAACCCATCTGGTCGGTATCGGACTCGATCTTGTTCAACTGTTCGACCATCTCGATCACGCTTTCTGAATCCGGTCCGCGAAATCCTGTTTCGACCAGTTCATCAAGCCGTTCGATGATCAGCGAGGCGTGATTGCAGGCATCGGCACTGCGCCGCACCAGCGCGAGTAGCGGTTCGCGCATGCCCTCAGCGACTTCCATCCGGCGTTCGACGAGCAGACCGGCGATATCCTGAGCGGTATCGGCGATCGAGTCTTGCAAGTCGAGAACCTCCAGCAGATCGCGCCGGTCGACCGGCATGAACAGGCTCTTGGGCAGATGTGCCCGCAGCTCGTTCTTGATTGCATCGGCTTCGTTCTCGATTTCGAAGATCTTGTCCTTGATTTCGACGACCTTTTCCTGGTCCGCATCGCACAAGGCTTCGAACAGTTTGGGCATTTGCCCGACGCACTTTTTGACGGTGCGCATATGTTTTTGCATCGGCTTGAACGGTGAACGTCCGAACAAGCTCGCAAATGGGTTGGTTGCAGCCATAGGCATTATCTCCCGATTTCTTGGCCGTGCAAACCGCTCGGCCAGGCCCAAAATCCCACCATGCCGGCACCGCCAGAGGCAGAAACCGGTCGTTCATCAACACCTACGCGCACCTTCCGAGTGTCTACACGAAGGTAATTCGATCTATTTTAGTTGCAGTTTTACGTCTTTTTCTTTTTGTTTTTCTTGTCCTTCTTTTTGGACTTATTCTTGGATTTCTTGTCTTTTTTCTTCTTTTTGCCTTTGTCTTTCTTGACCTTTTTGGCCTTCATGCCGCCGACCGCAGCGCCATTGGCCTTGCCGCCGGCATCAGCCGAGGCCCCGTCCAACAGCGCCTGTGCCGCAGCGATCAACGACGCTGCTTTTGCTTCGCCAACGCCCGGCACGGCGCTCAGTTCGCCGGCCGTTGCTCCAGCCAGTTTTTCCAAGCTGTCGAAGCCACAGGCCTCACACGCCGATACCAACACCGGACCGACGCCTTTGATATCTATGATCTCCGGCATAAACTCCTCCCTGAACGTTCACTTAACAACGCTACGCTACTCACTATCACTCGCGCCAGCAGTGCGATCCTAAAAGACCGGCACGCCCCGACACAAGACAATGGCTTTATCGGTTCTGAAGCAGTTCGCAGGGCGCAGGCAAAACCTACACTCTCGACCAAGCCCCTTTCCCGACACTTCCACTATGCCAAGTTTACGCCTTATTGTGCATTGCGGCATTGACTCAGGTCAACGCCTCGGGCTTGCAATGCGATAGAGTTGCTAGGTATTTATTGCTCAGCGCCTTGCCGACGGCTGCGAACGGTCGATTGCCGTCCGCAGCCGTCGGCAGGGCATCCCATTTCTTTGAAGGCTGGTGTGTATCCTCGATGTCGGACCTTGCTGCCACAATCGGTTCATACTGGAACGAACTTGCCGGCCTGTTCACCGTCGACACCGCCCGCCTGCTCGAATGGGACATGATCATCCGCATCGCCCTGCAGGTGGTGTTGTTCGGCTGCTCGGCGCTGTTCTCGGGATCGGAAACGGCGCTGTTCTCATTGTCGCGGCTCGATCTGCAGAAATTGCGCCGCGAGCGCCATCCCAAGTCCGAGGCCCTGCATGCCCTGCTCGACGAGCCGCGCCGGCTGATCATCTCGCTGCTGTGCGGCAACGAACTCGTCAACATCGCCGCGACCATCAACATGGCCGGCATCCTGGTCGCACTCTATGGCGCCGAGCGCGCCGGCCTGATCACCGTCGTGATCATGTTCCCGCTGCTGCTGCTGTTCGGCGAAGTGACGCCCAAGACCGTCGCCGTCAGCAATCCGGTGCGGATCAGCACATCCGTTGTCGCCACGCCCCTGACCGTGTGGAGTCGCCTGGTGACCCCGCTCCGGCGCGTCGTGCGGATGATCGCCGACCGCATCACCACCTGGATCGTCGGCGGTGAGCGCGCCCCTGAAAACATCCTGCGGGTCGACGAGTTTCGCGCTGTGCTCGAGGATGTCGCCGAAGAAGGCGTGCTCGATGCCACCGAAAGGGTGCTGATCGACAATCTCCTGGAGGCCGGTGAAACCGAGATCATCGAGATCATGACGCCGCGCACCCGCATCGACTTTCTCGATGTCGGCACCCCGCTGCCCGAGATGATCGAGCAGTTCAAGGCTTTCCGCCACCCCCGGGTTCCGGTATGCCACGACCGCACCGACAATTTCGTCGGCTTCCTGCACGCCGAAGACGTGCTCCGGCTGACCATGGATGCAACCGACATCACCGAGCTGCAGCCGGAAGACCTGATGCACCCGCCGGTCGTCGTGCCGCCGACCAAGAATGTCGATGAGATGTTCGACTTCTTCCAGGCCAACAACGCCCGCGCCGCCATCGTGCTCAATGAGTTCGGCGGTGTCGAAGGCCTGATCACCATGCGCGACATCATCAAGTTCATCTTCGGCGAGATCTCCGAGAACGTGTCCAGCCAGGCCTACTATCAAGAGCACGACGACAATGTCTACGAAGTTCCCGGCGACATGCGGCTGACCGATTTCAACGACCTGACCAATTTCGGCATCGAGGATCCGCGCATGACGACCATCGGCGGCGTCGTTTTCCGCCATCTCGACCGGCTGCCGTGCGTCGATGATACCGTGGTGATCGACGGCCATGTCGCGACCGTGCTGGCCATGCAGGAGCACCGCGTCGCCAGTGTGCGACTTGCCAAGAACATCGAACCCGCCGAAACCGTCGCGGCGGCAGACGAGGAGGAGGGCTGAACATGGACCTCGCTGTCGCCATCCTTGTGATGATCGTCCTGCTGCTGCTCAAGGGCTTCTTCTCGGGTTCCGAGATCGCCCTGGTCAACGCCGACAAGATCAAGCTGCGCCACGCCGCCAAACAGGGTAGCCGTGGCGCCGAACTGGCCTTGAAGCTGCTGCAGAAGCCGGAGGTTCTGCTCAGCACGACCCTGGTCGGCACCAACATTTCCACCATCGCCCTGACCACCATCGGCACTTTGCTGATGATCGGTTGGTTCGGCCAGCACGGCGAGCTCTATGCCTTCATCGCCTTTACCCCCTTGTTCCTGATCATCGGCGAGATCGTGCCGAAAAGCGTTTACCAGCAGAAGAGTTCGGTTCTCACGCCGATCATCATTTACCCGCTCGATTGGGCCGGCAAGCTGTTCTATCCGGTGATCTTCGTGTTCTCGCGCATTGCCCGCCTGTTTGCCCGCCTCGTCGGTGCCGGCAATGTCGAACAGACCCTGTTCATCACCCGCGAGCAGTTCCGCACCCTCGTCGACATGGCCGAACAGGGCGCGGCGATGAGCGAGACAAACCGTGGCCGCATCCGCCGGGTCATCCGCTTTGCCGACACCACGGTGGCCGAGGCCATGGTTCCGATGGCCCAGGTCATCTCGCTCGACGGTGAGAAGTTCAGTAAAAAGACCATCCGCTCCGCCATCGACCTGGTCCGCAAGCACGGCTTCAACCGAATTCCGGTGTTCGAGAACAATGCCTCCAACATCGTCGGCATCCTCACCCTGAGCACCTGGAACATGCTGGCTGACCACGCCAGCAAGAGGGCGTTGTCCGAACTCATCCAGCCGGCCCTCTTCGTCGCCCCCAACCAGACCATCGACGCACTGCTGCCCGAGCTTCGCCAGCGCCCGGACCACATGGCCATCGTCGTCAACGAGTTCGGCTCCGCCATCGGCATGATCACCATGGAGGACATCATCGAGGAGGTTCTCGGCGAGATCGACGTCGGTTACGACTTCGAGGAATACCAGCCCAAGCGGCGCCACGAATTCTATGCCATCGGCGACGATGTCTATCTGATGGATTCCCGGGTCTCGATCTCCGAGGCCAGCGAGGTGCTCGGCATCCAGCTGCCGGCAACCGAGTTCCACACCCTCGGCGGACTGGTCATGGCCCGCCTGCGGCGTATCCCGCGCGAGGGCGACTACATCGTCGAACTCGGGTACCGCCTCACCGTCGTCGAGGCCACCGACCGCTCCCTGGTCAAGCTCCGCGTCGAGCCCAACGCCGACGCCGAAGCCGCCACCCCCGCTTAGAGCCGCACAACACCAGTGGCCCTTAAGTCTCGCATCAGCCGCGAGCCGCGCCGGCCCCAGCCGATCAGGCAGCCGCCTTGAACATGCCGATCTGGGTGTCGGCGATCCTGCGCGTCGTCTTGAAGATATCGTTCAATATTTCCACCGCTTCGACCTCGCGGGCATAAGTCACCAGCCGCTTCGGCTCGTCGGCCTTCAGCCGCAGGATCTCGTGCCGGGCGATCTCATCGGTCATCGCGGCGACATCCTGCTGCATCGCCCGCACCTGGGTGGCCAGTTCGGCATCTTCCTTGTCGAGCGCTTTCAGGGTGTTGTCCAGCGCCTCCAGGACCTTGGCGTGGAAACCGCCGATCGCCTTTCCGGTCTGCTTGCTGACGATCACGCCGTCTTCGATCCGCTTGCGGCCGGAGGTGACCAGCGAGGTCGCCAGCTGATCGCCGATATGCTCCAGATCGTTGGCGATTTTGATCAGCGACATCAGATCGTCGGACTGAGCCGGCGACAGGTTGCCCAGGCTCAATTCGCGCAGGTAGCCGATGATCGCCTCGTGCAGCGCATCGACCGGCCGATCCATCTTCTCGAGCGCTTCGAGCTGCAGGCGGGTGGCTGACGTGGCAAATGCCATCGATGTGTCCAGCATTGCCCGCACCCGCGCGCCCAAGCGGACGAGTTCGCGCCGCGTGGCATCCAGCGCAATCGCCGGCGTGCCGATGAACTCTTCGCTGATATAGCGCGTCTCGACCCGCTCCGCCTCGGCCAGCGGCCGATCCGGAACCACCCATTCGACCAGCCGTTGGATCTGCGTGGTGAAACCGATGAACAGCAGCGCGTTCACCACGTTGAAGAAAGTATGCACGTTGGCGAGCTGCCGCGGCACCTCTGCTGCCGCCCGCGCCGTGCCGCTCAACTCCAGGTGTTCCGGAGAGATCAGGCGCGCCAGCTCGGACAGTTGCGGCACGAAGCCGATCCATATCAGCACGCCGATGACGTTGAACAACGTGTGCACCATGAACGTTCGGACCGCTTCGCGCGACTTGCCGATCGCCGCCAGCCCGGCGGTGACGCAGGTGCCGATATTGGCGCCGAGCGCCAGCGCGATGGCCGCATTGAGTTCGATCAGCCCCTGGCTCGCCATCACGATCAGGATACCGGTGCTGGCCGACGACGACTGGATGATCGCGGTGAATGCCGCCCCCACCGCTGCCGCCACCAGCGGGTTGGACAGCGACGCCATGAAATCGAGAAACGGCTCGAATGTCCTGAGCGGCTTCATCGTATCGCTCATCACCGACATGCCGAAGAACACCAGCCCGAGGCCGAGGATGATCAGGCCGTACTGCCGCCAGTCCTCACGCTTGGCCACGAACGAAATAAAAAAGCCGATGGTGATGATCGGTAGCGCCAGTTTGGTCACCTTGAAGGCAAGAATCTGTGCCGTGATCGTGGTGCCGATGTTGGCCCCCAGGATCACCGGGATCGATTGCGCCGTCGACATCAGCCCGGACGACACGAACCCGACCAGCAGCACCGTAGTGATCGACGACGACTGAATGACCGAGGTCACCGTGGCGCCGGTCGCCACACCGATAAAGCGGTTGTTGGTCGCCTTGCCGAGCAGCACCTTCATCTGGTCGCCCGCCGCCCGTTCCAGCGCCCTGGTCATGATGTCCATGCCGAACAGGAACAGCGCCAGGCCGCCGAACAGGCCGCTCATCAGGGCGAAATGGTTCAGCTCTCCGTTCATTCCGACGTTCCCTCCGCCAGCGCTTTGACCACGACCACCGGCATCGGGCACCCCTGCGCCACACCGCCGGCCACCGAGCCCAGCAGCATCGACTGCAGGGCACTGCGTCCGACATTGCCGACCGCCACCAGGCGGGCATTGCACTCCTTGGCCACTTCACAGATCCGCCCGGCCGGCAGCCCCGAGACCAGCCTGATCTCGGCCTCGGCCAGGGCCGTTTCGTCGGGAAAACCGCTTTGCGTTGCGGCAACGAACGCCGCGGTCTTTTCTTCCGCCGCATCCAGCAACGGCGTCAGCTGGCCGTCGTGCTGGGTGTCGTAAAGTCCCGGTTTCTCGGCTGATCCGTGCACCACGTGCAGCACCACCAGCGGCGCCTGTTCGAGCCGTGCCTGGCGCGCCGCCCACACCAGCGCCGCCCGCGATTCTTCGGAAAAGTCGACTGCGGCAAGAACCGGCGCCGCGCCGGCCTGATCGTCTTCGGTCATTTCCAATGGATCTCCCGCCTCTCGGGCCAATCGCCCATCATCTGCCGGCTCGCATCGCCTCACCCCGCCGCGATCGCAAAAAATGCGGTTAGGGGCGCCAGGCCGCCGGCCGGATGCTTAGGGTCAGGACCCATTAATTAACACCATTCTGCGCTGCGGATTTGCCAAGGAGGGCCCGCCTGCTGGCAAACAATGCTCGATAAGGCAAGAAGCCTTGTCTTGCGCTTGTTTTCCAGCATTCGAACCCTCCTTGGCAAACAGAATGGTGCTAATTAATGAGTCCTGACCCTAGTCGCAATCACGTCATCAGCTTGCCGCATCCACAATGATCTAGGTCAATTCAACCCTCCCGGGGTATTGCTATGTCGCCTCATTTCCACCATTCTGCCTGTACTTCGAGCACCGGGAACCGCAATGGAAACAGCCTACTGGCTGGCGCTGGCGACCATCGTCATCGTGGTCATATTCGATTACACCAACGGCTTTCACGACGCGGCCAACATCGTCGCCACGCCGATCGCCTCGCGCGCCATGACCCCGGTGCAGGCGGTCGTCATCGTCGCCACGTTTGAGTTTCTCGGGCCGATCCTCGGCGGCACCGCGGTGGCCAACACCATCGGCAAGTTCATCGACCTGAGCGACCTGCAGTCCAGCGTCTCGATGACCATCATCCTGTGCGGCTGCTTCGGCGCCATCGCCTGGAACATCTGGACCTGGTACTACGGCATCCCGTCCAGCTCGTCGCACGCCCTGGTCGGCGGGCTGGCCGGTCCGGTGGTCGTCGCCGCCGGCCCCGATCATGTCGTGTGGGGCGTCAACGAGTTCCTCACCACCGGCCACCTGACCGGCGTCACCAAGGTCATCCTGGCCCTGATCCTGTCGCCGATCATCGGTTTCTGGGTCGGCTTCGTCATTCATCGCCTGATGAGCACACTGCTGCGCGGCGCCCGGCCGGTCGCCAACAAGTACCTGCGCCTGACACAGTATTTCACCGCCGCCGGCATGGCGTTTTCCCATGGCGCCAACGATGCCCAAAAAAGCATGGGCATCATCACCATGGTGTTGCTGCTCGGTGGTTTCATCGACGAGTTCGTCGTCCCCTTGTGGGTGGTGATCCTGTGCGCCACGGCGATCACCCTGGGCATCCTGTCCGGCGGCTGGCGCATCGTCAGGACCATCGGTTTTGCCATCTACAAGATCCGCCCGCTGCACGCCGTCAACGGCCAGCTGTCTGCCGCCGGCATCATCTTCACCGCCGCCATCGCCGGCGCCCCGGTGTCCACGACCCATGTCACCAGTTCCGCCCTGATGGGCATCGGCGCCTCGGAGCGTCCCAAGGCCGTCGGCTGGTCGAAGGCCCGCGAAATCCTTGCAACCTGGGTGCTGACCATTCCCGGCTCGGCGTTCGTCGGCATCCTCACCTACCTTGCCGCCGGTGCCGTCATCGGTTTGCTACAATGACCGCGCAATCGGCAACCCAACCCAAAGGAGTGCGAACATGAGCGCTGGCGGAAATTCCCTGCTGACCCGCCTCGTTGATCGGGTCCTGCCCAAGGCGCCGGATTTCTTCAGCCTGGTCGACGACCAGTGCGACATGGCCGTGGCGACCATGGAGGAACTCGTCACCTTCATGCAGTCCGGCAAGAAGAAGGTCGGCAAGCACGTCAAACGGATGGAAAAGGAAGGCGACGAACTCAAGCGCCGCAACATCGACATCCTCAATTCGGCCTTTTCAACCCCGATGGACCGCGAGGACATCTACCGCGCCATCGTCGAGATCGATCACCTGATGAATTATGCCAAGACGACCGTGCGCGAGATGGAGATCTTCGGCATCGAACCGGATCAGTACACCCTGCAGATGGCCATTCACCTGAGGAACGGCACCCAGTCGCTGCAGGAAGGTTTCCGGAAACTCAGCGAAAACGCCATTCTGGCCGAGACCCACGCCCTGGCGGCGCGCAAGGCCGAAAGGACCATCGAGAAGGATTACCGCGCCGCACTCGCCGAGCTCTTCGACATCTCCGAACTGATCGACAACATGCGTTCGAACGGCGACAAGGGTGCCGAGGCCCAGATTGCCGCCTTCGAACACGTCATGGAGGCCTTCAAGCGCCGCGAGATCTACCGCCACCTGTCGAACGCCGCCGACCGCCTGGCGCATGCCGGCGCCACCCTGTACGACATCGTCGTCAAGATCGCCTGACGGTCACGGTTTCAGCCTACCGCGACAGCGCTGCCGGCCACCGGCTTCAGGTCGCTTTCTTGGCGTCCTTTTTCTTGAACCAGTCGAGCCATATGCCGCTCAGGAACCAGGAATAGGCCCAGGTGCCGATGAGAATGAGGGCAAAGGCAACGGCGATGTCGGTCGACGAGCCGTTCAGCGAGAAGCCCGGCACATAGCCGAACAGGAACGGCCCGAGATAGAGGAACTTGGCGAACTTGAAGGCCGCAAACGCTGTCCGCCACATGTTGGCCCCGGCAATGGTCGCCCCGGCGAAGGCGGCGATGCACACCGGCGGGGTGATGTTCGAATCCTGGCTCAGCCAGTAGACGATCATGTGCGCGGCAATCTCGTTGACGCCGAGGTGGATCAGCGCCGGCACCGCGACCACGGCGGTGATCAGATAGGCGGCGGTGACCGGCACGCCCATGCCCATGACCAGTGAAACGAGGGCGATCAACAGGATGGTGAGGAACAGACGGCCGGCGGCCAGTTCGATGACGATGTCGGCGAAGGTCAGCATCAGGCCGGAATAGGTCAGGACACCGATGATGATGCCGATGACACCGACGGTTGCGCCGATCTTGAGGCTTTGTTCGGCTCCGGCCCGCGAGGCTTCCAGAAAGCCCTTGGCGTCGATGCGGGTGTCCTTGCGGAACCAGCTGACCGCGATGCAGGCGATGATGCCGAGGATGGCGGAATAGCCGGGTGAATAACCCGACAGCATGAAGATGGTGATCACCACCAGCGGCAGGATGTAGAACCACTGCTTTTTAAAGATCTCCATCGGCGAGTGCTTGGACCGCTCGCCGACGATGTTGTGCTTCTTGGCCTCGTAGTGGACCATGACATAGACCGAGAAGAAGTACATGAAGGCCGGGAAGATGGCGACCAGCATGATCTGCGAGTACGGCACGCCGGTCAGTTCGGCCATGATGAAGCCGCCGGCGCCCATGATCGGGGGCATGAACATGCCGCCGATCGAGGCGGCCGGCTCGATGCCGCCGGCGATGTGCGGCCGAAAGCCGGCCTTTTTCATCATCGGAATGGTGAACGCGCCGGTGGAAACCGTGTTGGCGATGGCGCTGCCGGAGATCGATCCGAACAACCCGGAGGCAATGACCGACACCTTGGCCGGGCCGCCGATCTTGTGGCCGACGGCGGCCAGCGGAAAATCGACGAAGAAGCGCTGGGCGCCGCATTTTTCCAGGAAGGCGCCGAAGATGACGAACAGGATGATGTAGGTTGCCAGCACGTTGGCCATGATGCCGAACACACCATCGGACTTGTAGAACAGGCTGGTGCACAGATCCGGGAAGGTATCGCCGGCGTGCGAAATCATATCCGGAAAATACTCGCCGTACACACCGTAGAGCAGCATGATGGTGCCGATGATGACAAACACGCTGCCGACGACCCGGCGCGCCAGTTCGATGCCGATCAGAACACCGATCACCGCCACCGTCTTGTCCATCGTCGATTCGAGTCCGGCGCGATAATTGATCGCCTCAAAATTGAGCATCCAGTAGCCGATGGCGAAGATCGACCCGGCGATCAGTAGATAGTCGACGATGCGGCCCAGGGTCCCGGGAAGGCGGTAGACGAGGAACACCAGGATATAGGTGATGATGATGTAGATGCCGCGGTGATACTGCGTTGCGGCAGGCTCTAGGACGGCGGAGTAGGAATAGAACAGCACCAGAAACAGCGCCAGGCCATCGAAGATCCAGCGTTCTATGCCGCGAAGGCCTTGGTGTTTGGGGTCGGAGTCGCCAAGTTCCAGAGCTTCGTTGCTGGCATTGTCCTGCATGGCTTTCTCCCCTTTGCCGCAGTCTCGAAGTCTTGCAGCAGCGGCGCCGGTCGGGCGCCGCTGCCTTTTTGTCGGTTACCCCCGATCGCGCATTACATGACGCCTTTTTCTTTCCAGAACTTCTCGGCGCCGGGATGGAACGGCGTGACGACGCCGGTCGGTCCGGTCTGGATGCTCATGTTCTTGAAGGTCTTCTTCTGAGACAACATGTGAGCCAGGCCTTCGTCGGTGTAGATGGTGGCGAGCACCTTTTGCACCGTGTCGGCATCGACCTTGGAGTTGGCGACCCATAGGGCGGCGTCCTGGAACGACGGTGTGTCGGTATCGACGCCTTTGTAGGTGCCGGCCGGGACCGAAAGCTTGGAGAAGTACGGATACTTGGCAAAGAAGCCCGACTCCTCGGCGTCCTTGGCCAGGTCGATCATTTCGATCTCGTTGGTCTGGGCGGCCATGATGACGGCACCGGACGGGAAGGCGGTGAACAGCCAGAAGGCGTCGAGCTGGTTGTTGCCGAAGGCTTGAGCGGCATCGTTGTAGCCCATGGCGTTGCGTTCGATCTTGTCCCATACGCCCATGTGGGTGAAGAACAGCTCACAGTTGGCAAAAGCGCCCGAACCGGCGTTGCCGACGCCGACGCGCTTGCCTTCCAGGTCCTTGACGCTCTTGATGCCGGAGCCTTTGCGCACGATCAACTGGGCCGGAGCGCCATACAGGAAGGCAACGGCCATCACGTCTTCGTACTTGTTGGGATCGTTCTTAAGGATGCCCTCGCGGCCCTGGAAGACATGGCCGGAATAGACAACGCCGAAATGCGACTTGCCCTGATTGACCTTGCGCAGGTTCTCAACCGATCCGGCCGAAGACTGGGCCTTGATCGTTACGTCTTCCATTGCCTTGATCGGGCCGTAGGTCTGAATGGCGTTGGCCACCACCTGGAACGTGCCACCGGCCGGGCCGCCGCCGAATACCAGGCGTTTTGCGGCCTGCGCCGTACCCACACCGAACGCCGACAGCCCCAGGGCAGCCGCGCTGCCGACGATGAATTCCTTACGTGTAATTTTCATGAGTTCTCTCCCTCGTGGTTGACACCTCTGGACGATCCGCATTCGACAGATCACCCATTGAGCCATTGATTATCGCGCCCGTCCACCGGAAACGGATTGATATGAATCAATTTGTTCCTGTTTCCCGCTGCCGCCCAAATCGATAAATCCGCTCTTGCAGCGATGTCATCGAGGATCAGGCGCGAGATAACCAGGGTAAATTTAACTTGACAAAAAGAACAATATATGAACATATGAAGGCACCCATCGCCCTGTGTTCCACAGTGGGAAACGTACGGACCATTCGGTACGCTGGCGCTGGGAGCGGTTCCGGAGCTTTCGCGGAGGACGCCTTGG
>JAHEJE010000161.1 GCA_024639035.1 Alphaproteobacteria bacterium | reverse complement strand
CCACCCTGGACACCCAGTGGGAAACGATCGGACCATTCGGATCGGTGGTGGTTGGAGCGGTTCTGGAGCAAGGGTGGCGTCTGGTGGAACAGGCAAGGCCACCCAGGAGAAGGGAGGGGTTGGCGATGATGGATTGTGTCCTGCAGATAGGGCCGGTTGGTCGTGTCGCCCCTAATGGCCCTGCTTTCCGGGTTCCAGCGCCCCTGCGTGCGGCCCCTGGCGGAAACGTCAGGCGCCGATTGAGGTAATCCGTCTGGATGATGGACCGCGCCGATCTGACATGGCGCGGGACAGACAAAGCCAGGCGAGGAGACCGTACGAGGGTTTGCGTAACAAACCGTGGCGGAATGCCGGTTCGGGCTGGTCCCCGTGCCCACTTCCAACCCTATAGAAGGCGTCTTCGCCGGTCCGTTCCGGCATTCCGTCTTTCCCTTCCTGCTCTTGCCGGCCGGCGCGTCCGGGCCGGTGGCGCAGTCGTGTTCGCCGGCCGATGGCAAGCGAGATCAGCATGCCGGCGCTCTGTGCTGGCCAGTCCCATACCGTCCTGATAGCCTGTCGTCGACTCATCCCTGACGGCGCAAACGGTTCGGCGACGAATCTGACATGGAATCGCATCTGGCACTTCTCGGACTGGGCGGGCTCCTGCTGCTGGGCCTCGTGGCCGATGAGTTCGGCCGGCGCACCCGGCTGCCCCGGGTCAGTCTGCTGGTGTTGTGCGGGGTCGTTGCCGGGCCGGCCGGTTTCGACGTGATCCCGCAGGCGCTTGCGGCCTGGTACGATTTCCTCGCCACGGTGGCGCTCACCATGGTCGCCTTCCTGCTCGGCGGCACCATGTCCCGGCAGGCGCTGCGCGACCACGGCCGCGCCATCATAACCGTATCGCTCACCATCGTGGCGCTCACGGTGGTGGTCACGGCGGGCGGGCTGTACGTTTTCGGGGTTCCGGTCGTGCTGTGCCTGCTGCTCGCCGGTATCGCCACGGCCACCGACCCGGCTGCGGTCAATGATGTCGTCGAGCAATCCGGCGCCAAGGGCAGCTTCACCGACACCGTGCGTGGCATCGTGGCCGTCGACGACGCCTGGGGCATCATTGCCTTCAGCCTGCTTCTGGTCTTGGCAAAGACGATGGCGGGCGATGCCGCATGGCAGGTGATCGCCACCGGCGGCTGGGAGCTGTTCGGTGCTATTGCCGTCGGCCTGGTCATCGGGCTGCCGGCGGCCTATCTGACCGGACGGCTGCAAGCGGGCAAGCCGTCGCAGTCCGAGGCGCTGGGTATCGTCTTCCTGTGCGCCGGGCTGTCGTTGTGGCTGCATGTGTCGTTCCTCCTGGCGGGAATCGTTGCCGGGCTTGCGGTGGCCAACCTGGCGCGACATCACGACCGGCCGTTTCACGAGATCGAGCATGTCGAATGGCCGTTCATGGTGCTGTTCTTCGTGCTGGCCGGGGCGACCTTCGACCCTGGCAGTCTTGCGGCCGTCGGCTGGATCGGGGCCGGGTTCATCGGGCTGCGTATGCTGTCGCGCGTTGCCGGCGGCTGGGCCGGGGCCAGGGCAGCCGGCATGCCGGCGGTCCAGCGCCGCTGGGTGGGATTGGCACTGACGCCACAGGCCGGCGTGGCGCTCGGCATGGCGTTGGTGGCGGGCAATCATTTCCCCGAATGGCGCGAAACGCTCATTGCGCTGACCATCGCCACGACACTGGTCTTCGAGTTGGCGGGTCCGTTGCTCACCCTGGTGGCAGTGCGCCGGGTGGGCGAGGCAACCGACAAAGACGAATAACGCAGGCCGGTGATCCAGCCGCGGACGGGAGCCCGGGCTTGCTGTGGCGTCTTGATCCGCCCTGCCTCTTGGGCCATATGTGATGCAACTGTGAAAAGACCGGGAGCAAATTTCAGATGGAAGCACAATCTTTGATGGATCTTGGCGGTGGTGTCGGCATTTTCGGCACCCTGCTCATTGGCGCGATTGCAGGGTGGATCGCCGAAAAACTGACGAGTGGCGATCATGGTCTGCTGACCAACATCGTCATCGGCATCGCCGGTTCGTTCGTCGGCGGCTGGCTGGCCAACGTTCTCGGGCTGCGCCTCGGCGTGGTCTTCCAGGGCTGGTTCTGGGGAAATTTGCTGGTTTCGGTCATCGGTGCGGTGCTATTAATCACTGCATACAGGATGCTCAAGGGCCGGCGCGGCTAAACGGAGGAAATTGTCATGGGTTGGATTGGAGCTATCATCGTCGGCGGTCTGGCTGGCTGGATCGCTGAAAAAATCATGAAGTTCGACACCGGTCTGGTGATGAACATCGTGCTCGGCATTGTCGGTGCACTGGTGATGAATGTTCTGCTCGGAATGGTCTTCGGGCCGGTTCTTCCGGGCTTGATTGGCTATCTGATCAAGGCCGTCGCCGGCGCCTGCCTGCTGATCTACGGCTACCGCATGATCCAGACGCGCGCCTGATCGGGAGACCTTATGGTCACTGTTCTCGACACATCACGAAGTGACCGCCCACGCCATCCCGAAAAGGCGCACCGGCCGGATACGCCGGTGTTGCGCAAGCCGGACTGGATCAGGGTAAAGGCGCCAGGCTCGCCGGCCTATCACAAGACCCGCGAAATCGTGCGCGGCAACAATCTGGTGACCGTGTGCGAGGAGGCGGGCTGTCCCAACATCGGCGAATGTTGGGAGAAAAAGCACGCCACCTTCATGATCATGGGCGATACCTGCACCCGCGCCTGCGCGTTCTGCAACGTGCGCACGGGATTGCCCGATGCCCTCGATCCGCGCGAACCGGAAAGCGTTGCCGATGCGGTTGCCCGCATGGGGCTCAACCATGCGGTCATCACCTCGGTCGACCGCGATGATCTGGCAGACGGCGGTGCGGCGCATTTTGCTGCGGTCATCGGCGCGATCCGGCAACGGTCTCCGGCCACGACGATCGAGGTTTTGACGCCTGATTTTTTGCGTAAAAACGGTGCATTGGAGGTTGTAGTTGAAGCAAAACCTGATGTCTTCAACCACAACCTTGAAACGGTCCCGCACCTCTATCTGAAAATCCGTCCCGGCGCCCGCTATTTCCATTCCCTGCGGCTGCTGCAGCGGGTGAAGGAACTGGATCCGCAGATGTTCACCAAGTCGGGGATCATGGTCGGCCTTGGCGAAACCCGCGAGGACATCCTGCAGGTGATGGACGACATGCGCACCGCCGACATCGATTTCATCACCATCGGTCAGTACCTCCAGCCGACACGCAAACACGCCGCCATCGACCGCTTCTGGACACCGGAGGAATTTTCGGGGCTGGAAAAGACCGCCTATTCCAAGGGCTTTGCGATGGTCTCGGCCAGCCCGTTGACGCGCTCGTCGCATCATGCCGGCGATGACTTTGCTCGCCTGCGGGCGGCGCGCAATGCCAGAACCGCACAATAGAGCCCCGGAATGCCGCACTACAATGTGACGCGGCGCGTTGCCTATCCGGCAGCGAACATCTACGCCATCATCGCCGATGTTGGCGCCTATGGTGCGTTCTTGCCGCTGTGTCAGGGCGCGCGGGTGTGGAACGAGCGCACCTCGGATGACGGCATCCGGCAATTCGAGGCCGAACTCTTGATCGTCTACGACAAGCTGGGGTTCAGGGAGCGGTTGCTGAGCGAGGTAACCTGCGACCCCGGCCGGCTGTCGGTCAGGTCGCTGTCCAACCGGGGGCCGGTCAGACACATCGACAACCGCTGGCGTGTCCACGCGGTGACCGATCGAAGCTGCGATATTGAATTTTCCATCGACTATCAGATGTCGAGCCGGGTGCTGCAGTTTGCGCTTTCAAACGCCTTCGACCTGGCCGTGCGCAAGATCATGCGGGCCTTCGAGCACCGCGCCGAAGCGCTTTATGGCGCTAGCGCAGCTTCGGGTGGCGGTTGACGTCCTTGTACAGTAGATAGCGGAAGCGGCCGGGCCCGCCGGCGTAGCAGGCCTGCGGACAGAATGCGCGCAGCCACATGAAGTCGCCGGCCTCGACCTCGACCCAGTCCTTGTTGAGCAGGTAGACCGCCTTGCCCTCCAGCACATAAAGACCGTGCTCCATGACGTGGGTTTCCTCGAACGGAATGACGCCGCCCGGTTCGAAGGTGACGATGGTGACGTGCATGTCATGGCGCAGGTCATCGGGGTCGACGAACCGGGTCGTGGCCCAGCGGCCGTCGGTGTCGGGCATGGCGACCGGGGCGATGTCCTGTTCGTTGCCGACCACGGGATCGGGCGCATCGAAGCCGTCAACCGGCTCGTAGGATTTTCGGATCCAGTGGAACCGGGCCAGAGCGCCGGTTTCGTTGGCGAGCGACCAGTCGGTTGCTGGCGGCACATAGACAAAGCTGCCCGGGCGGAGGTCATGGCGGGTGCCGGCGATGGTCAGCGACGGGTTGCCGTCGACGACGAACAGGGCAGCCTCGGCCGATGCATCCGGTTCCGGCCTTGTGCTGCCGCCACCGGGGGAGACCTCCATGATGTATTGGCTGAACGTCTCGGCAAACCCGGACAGCGGCCGGGCGAGGATCCAGGCACGGGTGTTTTGCCAGTGGGGCAGGGCGCTGACCACGATATCGCGCATCGTGCCCTTGGGCAGTACCGCATAGGCATCGGTAAACACGGCCCGCCCGGTCATCAGCTCGGTCTGTGCGGGCAGGCCGCCCTCGGGCACGTAGTAGAACGGATCTGACACCGGGGTCTCCATGTTCGTCATCGCAGGGCCGCAGCAGCGGTGACCGGGATAATGCCATATTCCCACGGCACTTGTCGCCGCCCGGTTTGCGCGAAATCGATTGGGACGCCAGGAGGCCGGAGATTTCACCATGAGGATTTGCGCTGTGGTCAAACGGCTTTGGCCGGTTCGGTCGCTCACCTATAGTACGGCGATGGAACATTTGCCAAACGCCGCCGAGGTCGGCCCCTGGAACCCCGGCATCGAGTCTTCGATACCGGCCAAGTTTCAGCACCTGTCGAGCATGTTCCGCCCCGACAATGTGGCGACCGACCTTGCCGAGGCGCGCGAGCTGAGCAGTTTTACCGGCATCGATGAATATGAACTGGTGCGCTTTCGCCCCGAGCGGCTGGTGACCCATGAGGTGCTGATCCGGGTGATGACCGATCTGTCGGTCGCCGATGGCGAGGACTATGGCGATCTCGGCATCAATTTCCGCGCCATGGTGTCAGCCATCCTTGAGCGGACTATCGCCGGGCACATGCCGGACCTGGTCAAGCGCCATGCCGCGTTGATCGAGGAGGCCCACGATATGGCGCGCGCCATGCTCGATGAGGCCACGCAACAGCCTCGCCAGGCGGTGTCCGGGGGGTCGCAGAAGCCCGGACTGCTGGCCCGTCTCGGTCTGGCCAGGAAGATGCCGCCGCCGGCACCGGCAGCCGGGGACGGTGCTGAACGTCTGGAGGCGGCAATCGGCGAATGGCAGCGTCAGGCTGCAGCGGGCGGCGGCTTGCCGGTAGCGGTCGCGCAGGGTTTGCATACCGTGGTGACTTCGATCGTCAACACCAGGGGGCGGCTGCTCGGCGATCCCGACATGATTGCCGGCATGGTCGCCACCCTGGTGGCCAACGAGCACGGCAGTTCGATGCTCGGCGAGGCTATCGCACCGCTGTTCGACGAGGCCGTCTCGGCGCTGGGATATCGCCGGCTGCCGATCCAGGACCATCCGATCATCATGAACGTCAAGGGCGCATCGGCGGCCGGCAAGAGCACGCTGCGGCCGCTGCAGAAGCTGCTGGCGCGCAGAATAGGCGTCGCCTGGGAGGATTTCGCCCTGATCAGCCCGGACATCTGGCGCAAGTTCCTGCTCGACTACGATGGCCTTGGCGAGGCGAGCCGCTATGCTGGGTCGCTGACCGGCCACGAAGTCGGGGTGATCGATGCAAAGCTCGACCGCTACATGGCAGCGAAGGGCGAGCGCAAGGCGATTTCGCATCTGTTGATCGACCGGTTCCGCTTCGACAGCTTTGCCACCAATCCCAACGAGGAGGGCGGCGGCCGGCTGCTCACCCGGTTCGGCGATCTGGTCTACATGTTTTTCTTGATCACCCCGCCGGAGGAAACCGTCGAGCGGGCCTGGAAACGCGGCCGGGCGTTCGGCCGCTACAAGGCGGTCGATGATCTGCTCGATCACAACGTCGAGGCCTATACGGGGATGCCGCAGCTCTACTTCACCTGGGCGCTGCGCCAGGGCAAGCAGGTGCACTGCGAGTTCCTCGACAACTCGGTGCCATTGGGGCAGTCGCCGCGCACGGTTGCGTTCGGCTGGAACGGCGAGCTCAACATCCTCGATGTCGAGAGAATGATTGCTGTCGACCGTTACCGCCGCATCAACATCAATGCCATGAGCCGTGCCGAGGTGTACCCGGATGACGGTGCGTTCGCGGCTGCGCACAATGTGAAGTTTCTGCGGAACTGTACCGAGGTCATTCCGGTGGTCAACTTCGCCGACCAGGAGACCGGTACGGTCTATGCCCGGTTGGAAGGCGGCCAGGTTGCCATGCTCGATCCGGCCGGTTTTCGCAAAGCCTGCCGCGATGGCGATGCCAAGGCCGGGTTGGCCGCGGTGCTACCGGAAGAAGACGCGGTGAGAGCAATCGGCAAACCGTTGACGCTCGACCGGGTGCAATCCCATACGCTCGGCGCCTGGGGCCGTTCCGCAAAGCCGTCTCAGGCGAACTGACTGCCGCTGGTCATTTGCCGGATCAGCAGGTCAAACGCTGCATCGAGACTGGCCTGCCGGATGGCGTTGCGGCCGATGTCGCCGCAGGCGAGACGGCGGTGCAGGGTCGGGTTGTCGCGGCGCGCAGCAGCCAGATGAACCAGGCCGACCGGCTTTTGCCTGCTGCCGCCGCCGGGTCCGGCAATTCCGGTCACCGATACCGCCAGATCGGCGGCGGAGTGCTGCAGCGCGCCTTCGGCCATTGCCCTGGCGACCTGCTCGCT
>JAHEJE010000160.1 GCA_024639035.1 Alphaproteobacteria bacterium | reverse complement strand
CCTAAAACGGATTGATCGTATTCAGCGCCTGGCTGATCCATGATGACTTGTTCTCCGCCGGCGCCAGGCCCTGACCGGTCAGCAGGGTATAGGCATCGCGATACCAGTCGGAGTTGGGGTAGTTGTGGCCGAGCACCGCCGCCGCGGTCTGCGCCTCCGAGCGCACACCCAACGCCAGATAAGCCTCTGTCAGGCGATACAGCGCCTCGGGCGTATGCGTCGTTGTCTGGTAAGTCTGGACAACAGTCTTGAACCGGTTGATGCCGGCCAGGTGGGCCTGCTTGCGCAGATAATAGCGGCCGACTTCCATTTCCTTGCCGGCAAGATGGTCGCGCGCCAGAACGGCCTTGGCCTCGGCATCGCGGGCGTATGACGTGCCGGGATAACGCTGGCTGATCTCATCGAGCGAAGCCAGGGCATTCGCCGCAGCGGTCTGATCGCGCTTCACGTCGTTGATCTGTTCGTAGTGGCTGACCGCGATCAGGTAATAGGCATAAGGCGCATCCTTATGGCCGGGGTGCAGGGTGATGAAGCGCTTGGCGGCGTTTACCGCTTCGTCGTAGTCGTTGCGCTGATAGTGCGCATAGGACTGCATCAGGATCGCCCGGGTCGCCCACCGTGAATAGGGATGCTGGCGCTCGACCTCGCCAAAGCCCTTGGCCGCCGACTTAAAATCGCGATCGTTCAGTTCATCGAGCGCATTGTTGTAGAGCTTGGAGATCGGCTCGGAATCGTCGATGCCGGACAGATCGGGCGAGATCGCGTCACCGGTAGTGCTCGACAGGCCGCTGGAACTGGAAGATGACGAATCGCCACCTCCCCAGACATAATCGCCAAGACCGCCATAACCGGAACTCCCCGAGCATCCGGAGATGACCGCCGAAGCGGCAAATGCCAGGGCAACGGCCATTTGCCGGCCCAAACGGGCATGACCTGTAAGAATGGCAGATGGCATGTCTTGCTGTCCTGACTCAATGACCACTTGCAGTGGCGTTCCGCACTGCTTTTAGCGTATCGCCCACGCGGCGGCCACCTTACTTGTGCACATGGGCTGATAAAAGCAGCAAACCCGGCGGAATTGTGACCGCCGGGTCTGCCAGTTCGTCAATTTCAGCCGTTAGTTGGCCTGGCGCCGCAGGAACGCTGGAATTTCCAGATCTTCGTCATCGAGTTCAGGATCGATCTGCGGTGTCAGCTTGTGCACGTTCTCTGCCGCTTCGGGCTGTTGGGTTTGAGTTTTTTCCGGTACCGGCTCTGCAGCGGCCGTAGGCTTGCTCGGCTCGACAATCCGCGGCTCGTTGGACGGCTTGTCGAGCTCCGTCGGCGCAATCGGTTCGTCGCGGCGGCCGAGGCCGACGCTGGCAAGCCGTTCGAGCAGACTTTTGCGCTGTTTCTTGTGCGAATGTTCGGCAATTTCGCCGATTTCCTTGCCACGCGCCGCAAACTGTTGCTGGGCAATCGGCGGGAAATCCTCAGGATCGGGAATGCGCGGAGCAGCTTTCGTTTCGGTCTGAATTCGCGGCGCTGCCGGCGCTGCAAGCTCAGGCTCATCCTCGTTTCCGTAACTGGTTTCGTCGACAGTGCCTGCCTCCGCCAGCATAACATCTGTGGCAGCTGGCGCTTCCTCGGCCACAGGGTCCTCGGCAACCACAGTGCTTTCTGCGACCTCGAGGTGTTCGACAAATTTAGGCTCCTCGACGGTCTGGGCCGGAGCCTCCTGCATCGCCGCAGGCCGGTCGGCCATCGGCGCCGGAGAGATCGGCCCGGCGCCGGCATATCCGTAGACCGATCGCGTCGAGGCTTCATCCATGTCGTCATCGAGTTCGCCGTCGAGATCGACCACGTCCTCGATTGCCAGGCCGGTCGCCACCACCGAAACCCGCATCGTGCCGTCCAGGGTCTCATCGAATGTGGCCCCGAGAATGATGTTCGCTTCCGGATCGACTTCCTCGCGAATCCGGGTTGCCGCCTCATCGACCTCGTAAAGCGTCAGATCGGGACCGCCGGAGATCGAGATCAAAAGTCCGCGCGCCCCGCGCATCGATACATCGTCGAGCAACGGATTGGAAATTGCCGCTTCGGCGGCTTCAATGGCACGTTTTTCGCCGGATGCCTCGCCGGTGCCCATCATCGCCTTGCCCATTTCGCTCATGATGGCGCGAACATCGGCAAAGTCGAGATTGATCAGTCCGTCCTTGGTCATCAGCTCGGTAATGCTGGCGACGCCGGAATAGAGCACCTGGTCGGCCATCGCAAAAGCGGCCGCAAAGGTCGTCTTCTCGTTGGCCACCCGGAACAGGTTCTGGTTCGGGATGACGATCAGCGTATCGACATGCTTGGCCAGTTGCTCGATACCGCGCTCTGCGGTCAACAGTCGTTTTTGTCCTTCGAAATGGAACGGTTTGGTGACCACCCCGACTGTCAGGATGCCCTGCTCCTTGGCAGCACGAGCGATAACCGGCGCAGCCCCTGTGCCGGTCCCCCCGCCCATCCCGGCGGTAATGAAGACCATATGAGCGCCCGCAAGCTGATCCATGATCTCCGGCAGCGCCTCCTCGGCGGCTCCGGCCCCGACTTGCGGCTGTGACCCGGCCCCCAGACCCTGGGTCAAAGCGGTTCCCATCTGGATCCGACGCTCGGTCGCGCTCTGCGCCAATGCTTGCGCATCGGTGTTGGCAACCACGAATTCCACCCCCTCGAGGTGTGATTCGATCATGTTCGTGACGGCATTGCCACCCGCGCCCCCAACCCCGATAACGGTGATTCGCGGCTTGAGTTCTGCCAGGTTCGGCACAGTAAGATTTATGGTCATGTTCGACGTCCGTTATTTACCTCGCATTCATATTGATTGCCGAAAAGATAACAAAAGGTTAACGCCACCTTACCGGCGCAGTGTTTTTTTTAACGAATCCAGTGTCTTTGCCGTGGGTTCGGTGATTCAGGACTTACATTCAGAAGGCAAAAAGTGCCGTCAAGAGTCTGTTTGCAATAGAAAAAGGTGGTGTCCCATCCCCGGAAACACCACCTCTCCCTTAAGCGAGCCCTTCAGGGTCCGCCGCAACCAAAAAACTAAAAACTTTCTTTAATCCAGCGCCCCATCCGGCTGAAGCACCCTGCACTTGTGCCATATCCGCTACTGATTTGCGGCAACTCCAGGGTCCGCACGTCGGGATTGACGGCATACTTGAGCAGCCCTGCGGCAACGCAGAAACCCGGCCCGCGCATCATGTCGGGCATCGCTGCCAGGCCGTGCGGCTTGGCCAGCCTGACATGGCTGCCGAGGATATGGCCCGCCGTTTCGCGGATGCCGGTAAGCTGGCTGGCCCCGCCGGACAGGACGATCCGCCTGCCGGCCCGCCGCCCGTCGCGGTTGGCCGCCAGCCGGTCGCGCACCAATTCGAAGATTTCCTCAACCCGCGGCCTGATGATGTCATTGAGCTGGGCCCGCGGTATGCGGTGAACCGTGTCGGTGCCGGTCTCGCCGAGCAACGGCACCGAAATCGCCCCGTCGTCCCGGCACAGCGACGGCAGCACGCTGCCCGACAGTGTTTTCAGGCGTTCGGCATGCGCCATGGTCGTCGACAAGCCGCAGGCGATGTCGCTGGTGATGTGATTGCCGCCGACCGGCAGCACATCGGCATAGAGCAGGCTGCTCTCGGCAAACACCGAAAGACTGGTCGTCGCGCCGCCGAGATCGATGAAGGTCACGCCAAGGGTCAACTCATCCTCCACCAGCGCCGAGCGTCCGGCCGCGTAAGGCGCCATGACATAGCCGGCAACCGACAGGTGGCACTTCTCGACAACCTGCTGCAGGTTGCGCAGCGAGCCCGGTTCGACCGTGACCGCGTTGAGGATGACCGAAAGTGTCTCGCCGAACATGCCCTGAGGTTCGCGAACCCCCTTGGCATCGTCGAGATCGAACTGGATTGGCGTTGCATGCAGCACCAATCGCTTGCCGGCCTTGATCTTCTGCATCGCCAGGTCGGTCGCCTGGTGCATATGATGGGCGGTCACGGTGCCGCCGCCGACGTCCGTGCTGGCGCGATAGACCTCGCACTTCGGCCGGCCACCCGATACGTTGACATAAACCTGCGACAGCGTTTCGCCGGCCATGCGCTCGGCGGCATCCACCGCGAGCCTGATCGCCCGCTCGGCCTCGTCAATGTTGGTGACCACACCATTGCGCACGCCGCGCGAGGCGTGGTGCCCGATCCCCAGGATCTTTATCTCCGAGCGCCCCGCATCGATCCTGCGGCGGGCCACATCGCTCTTGCCGATGACGCAGCAGATCTTGCTGCTGCCGACGTCGAGAGCCGCCACGACTTGCGATTTTTCGGATTGGTGGCCCCGCGACTTGTTTCGGGGGCGGTTCAGCGGAACCACATTCATGTCAGACTCTTTACCCACTCAACTGACGGCAACGCTCAAGTCATTGCCAACTGCTCACCTGTAACGGCTTGTCCGCTACCTCTTCTTCGTTCTCAAGCCGGATCGCCACTCGGTCCTGCAACCTGAGGTCGATCAGCGTCACGGCCTTCTCCAGGACACCGTACTGCCGTTGCAACGCATCCAGTTTGGCCAGCGCCGGCGCGATGCCGTGTTCCGGCAGCGCCACCTTCACCCCACTGTGCAGATACAGCGTCCAGCGCCTTTGTCCCACCCGCGCAGCGGCCTTCACCTGCGAGTGTAACCGCTGATAGTCTTCCAGATGGTTAACGAGTTCAAAAACCCCTTCATTGGCCCCTTCCCCGGTGACGATCATCAGATCGCCATGGTCGCTTGCCGACAGGGTGCTGAGGGCCACACCGGTGCGATCGATGACGTAGTGCGCCCCGCCGCGCTGCCACACCGCATAGGGCTTGCGTTCGACGACCTCGATTTCCAGCCGATTGGGGTGCAGCCGCCGCACGCTGGCCTGTTCGACCCAATCGACATTTTCAAGAATCCGCTTGGCTCTGGTGGCATCGAAAAACACTAACGGGCTATCCGGCCGCACCCCGATCACCGACAGCACGGCATTGGCAGTTTGATGCTCCAGCCCGGCAATCGCGATATCGCGCGCCGCATAGCCGAAGTATCCGGCAACATTGCCGCTGATGCCGTACAGCGGATTGCGCGGATCCTGCAGGTGGCCGCCGGTTTCCAGGCCATGCAGTATCGTCAGCGCCAGAAACGACACCGCGCCGAACCGCGCCAGGGTGCCCGAGAGCGCATTTGGCCGCCGCGTCGAAACCAACGGCGCATCGGCAGTATCGTCACCGTCCGCCATGTCATGTGCGTCACCGGTTACACGAAGCATCTTCGACCATCCATTTCACCAGTTCTTCGAAATCATGCCCTGCATGCTCGGCCAGTTCGGGCACCAGCGACGTCGGCGTCATGCCCGGTTGGGTATTCACCTCAAGCAGGATCAGCTCTCCGTCGCCACGCTCATCGTAGCGAAAGTCGGCCCGTGAAACGCCGCGACAGCCAAGCGCTTCGTGCGCCAGCAGCGCAAAGCGCTGCACGTTGCGGTAGACATCCGACGGCACCTCGGCCGGCAGCACATGCACCGAACCGCCATCGCCATATTTCGCATGATAGTCGTACCAGCCCGAGGCCGGCTGAATGTCGATGACCCCGAGTGCCACCCCACCCATCACTGCGCAGGTTAGTTCCTTGCCGGGTATGAACCGTTCGACCATCACCTTGTCACCGAAATAGGCGCGCTCATCGAGAATGGTCGTGGCCGGCCCGTTGGCGTTCTGATCCAGAATGTGAACCCCGAAGCTCGACCCCTCGGCAACCGGCTTGACGACATAGGGCAACGGCATCGGATGTTCCGATGCAGCCCGCTCGATATCGACGACCTTGCTCTCGGCCAATGGGATGCCCGCCTCGCGAAAAACCGCCTTGGAGCGCTGTTTGTCCATCGCCAGCGCCGAGGCCAGAACGCCTGAATGGGTATAGGGAATTTGCAGGGTTTCCAGCAGGCCCTGAACGTTTCCATCCTCGCCCCATTTGCCATGCAGGGCGTTGAACGCCACATCGGGACGAAAATCATCAAGAACAGATGCGATATTGCGCTGAACATCGATTTCGGTCGCATCGAAACCACAACGGCGCAGCGCCTGGGCGCAATCGCGGCCGGAACTCAGCGAAACCTCGCGCTCGGCCGACCAGCCGCCCATCAAAACCGCAACGCGGGTATGCTTAGGATCCATCATCCCGATAGCCTCTATGTATCAGCGCTCGGCCACGCCGATCCGCCTGATCTCCCACTGCAGCTCGACACCGCTGGTGTCCTTCACCTTTTGACGCATCATTTCGCCGAGGGTCTCGATGTCGGCTGCACTCGCCCCGCCATCATTGATCAGGAAGTTGCAGTGTTTGTCCGAAACCTGTGCACCTCCAATGGAAAAGCCGCGCATTCCGGCAGCATCTATGAGTTGCCAGGATTTCTCGCCCGGAGGATTCTTGAAGGTCGAGCCTCCGGTCCGGCTCTTGACCGGCTGGCTCCCCTCGCGGGCGCTGGTAATGGAGTCCATCTCTTGCGCGATCTGCTCGGCAGCGCCGGCATGGCCCTGAAACAGCGCCTCGGTGAAGATCAGATCCTCGGGCGCGCCGCAATGTCGGTAGCTGTAATTCATGTCGGCATTCGACAGCACGATTGCGTTTCCCTGCCCATCGACCGCGCGCGCTTCGATCAGCACGTCCTTGGTCTCACCACCATACGCCCCGCCGTTCATGCGCAGCGCGCCGCCTATCGTGCCGGGTATACCTCTCAGAAAGGTTAATCCTCCGATAACATTTTCCAGACAAAACCGCGCCACCCTGACATCCGGCACCGCTGCGCCGGCCCGAACCCGATAGCCGTCTTCCAGCGCTATGTTGCCAAATCCGCGCCCCAACCGGATCACCACACCAGGCACCCCGCCATCGCGCACCAGCAGGTTTGACCCGACGCCGATCACGGTCACCGCAGTGTCGTCCGGCATCTGTGCCCGGAACAGTGCCAGG
>JAHEJE010000005.1 GCA_024639035.1 Alphaproteobacteria bacterium | reverse complement strand
TCTTCAGATTGACGATACGCCGCTTGCCGGAAGCAATCTGGCTGGCGATCCGCTTTCCCGACCAACCCTGGCCGCCCAGCAGGACCTCGGCGAGCTGCTGGGGATACTGCACCCGCATGCAGCCGTGGCTGAAATACCGGCTTTCGCGGGCAAACAGGCTCTTGGATGGCGTATCGTGGATGTAGACGTTGAACCGGTTCGGGAACATGAACTTGATGCGGCCCAGCGCATTGCCCGGACCGGTATCCTGACGCAGCCGGTACGGCACCCGGCGCACGCTGGCCCAATTGACGCTGTAGGGGCTGACCACCTTGCCGCTGGCGTTCAGCAGCTTGATCCGCTCGCGTGCCAGAACCCCGGGATTGCGCCGCAGTTTCGGCAGATATTCCTTGTTGGCGATCGACGACGGCACATTCCAGTATGGATTGATCACCACATACTTCATCTTGTCCGAAAACACCGGCGTGCGGTGATACGGCTTGCCGACCACCACCCGCGCCGTGTGGATCGTCTTCTCGCGATCTCCGACGTCCTCGACCACCTTCAGGATCTGGTCGGCCTGGTTGACGAACACGTAGTAGGGACCAAGATCGTCATCCATCCAGCGCCGCCGTTCCAGATTGAGCACAATCTGTTCGGTGCGCTTTTCAACCGGCACCTGCAGCGCCTTGAGCGTACTCGGTCCGATGACCCCGTCCGGGTTACGGCCGTGGCGTTCCTGAAACGCTTTCACCGCGGCAACAAGTGTGTCGTCATATGTAGTCCCGGTGCCCGATGCCGTCAGATCACCGGTGATCTGCAGCATTTCGCGCAAGACCGGCACGCGCGGGTCATCGCCACCCGGCTTGAGAACCGCCCCCTTGGCCACCTTCGGCCAGCCGCCCTTGGCGGCAACCCCGCGATATTTCGCCAGCGCCGCCTTCAATCGGTCATACCGCGGCGTCTGCGGCTTGACGGTTTCGATGTAGGGCAGCAGATCTTCTGCCTGCTCGGCGCCATCGAGCAGATAGAGCGGGCCGGGGCCGCGCGATTTAATCGCCAGATCGCGGTTGATACGGCTCGGGTTGACCTGGCCCTTTGACAGGTCACGGGCAAAATCGGCGAACACATCGGACAGCAACAGATCGAGTTCAGCCAGCACCTCCGGGTTCGAGGCATCGATCCGCTCGGCAATGTCCTCGACGAAGTATCGCCCTGGATCAAGCCCGTGTTCGCCCGAACCACGCAGGGCCTCCAGAAGCTTGCGGCCCTTCGTTTTCACGCCGGCATCGCGAGTCCAGATCGGTTTGAAGTTGCGGTCCTGGTAGAACGTAAAGATCTGGAACATCCGCTCGTCATCGCGGTCGGAGCCAAGGTTGATGTGGCCGGAGGTAATAAACGCCTCGATGGCGCTGGCCACCTGTTCATTCTTGGCGGCCAAGGCACCGGCGCCCGGCAGCAGCAGAACCAACAACAGACCTGAAAAGGCAACGCGCAGTACAACCTGGTGGAGTGCGGTCATGACGGCTTCTTTCGGTTAACTCACTCTCAAACTCGCGAGTATAGTCAATCGAGCCGATTGCGCCACAGCGTCAAACGATCAATTTGCATCAGAATGAGCGCTCGTGTCTGGAGCCTAGGGTCATGACCCTAGTTCGCAAAGCGGAAGTGCATGACATCGCCGTCGCGCACGGTGTAGTCCTTGCCTTCCAGGCGCATCTTGCCGGCATCCTTGGCCGGGTTTTCCCCACCGAGGCAAACGTAGTCGTCGAACGCAATGGTCTCTGCCCGGATGAAGCCCTTTTCGAAGTCGGTATGGATCACGCCCGCCGCCTTCGGCGCGGCGGTATCGCGCTTTACCGTCCACGCCCGTGCCTCCTTGGGCCCGACGGTGAAATAGGTGATCAGATCAAGCAACAGATAGCCGGCGTGGATGAGCCGGTCGAGGCCGGCCTCGGCCAGTCCCAGAGTTTCCAGGAACTCCGCCCGTTCCTCACCGTCGAGCTGCGCCAGTTCCGCCTCTATTGCCGCGGAAATCACCACCACGCCGGCGCCTTCGGCCGCCGCCTTGGCAGCGATCTCGGCACTGGCCGCATTGCCTTCGGCCGCAGCGTCCTCCTCGACATTGCACACATAGAGCACCGGCTTCGTGGTCAACAGGTTGAGCGCCCGCCAGGCGCTGCGTTCTTCCCTTTCGATGTCCGCCAGGCGGGCCGGCTTGCCCTGCTCCAGCAGCACTAGTGCCTTGCCCATCAGGGCGACCTGCGCCTTGGCGTCCTTTTCTCCCGAGTTGGCCTTCTTTTCCAGACCGACCAGCCGCTTTTCAAGACTTTCCAGATCGGCCAGCATCAACTCGGTCTCCACGATCTCGGCATCGCGGACGGGATCGACAGCCCCCTCGACATGGGTCACGTCGCCATCTTCGAAGCACCGCAGAACATGCACGATGGCATCGACCTCGCGGATATTGGCCAGGAACTTGTTGCCCAGGCCCTCGCCCTTCGAGGCCCCGCGCACCAGCCCGGCAATGTCGACAAAGGTGATCCGGGTCGGGATCACCTCCTTCGATCCGCCGATCCGCGCAAGTTCGAACAACCGCGGGTCCGGCACTGCGACCTCGCCCACGTTCGGCTCGATCGTGCAGAACGGATAGTTGGCCGCCTGGGCCGCAGCGGTCTGCGTCACGGCATTGAACAATGTAGACTTGCCGACATTCGGCAATCCGACGATACCGCACTTGAAACCCATTATGTGTCGCCCTTGTCCGATCTGCCGATCAGGCCCTTCAAGACTGCAAAGGCGCCCGAAGCCTGTTCTCGTGCCGGGCCGGGTTTTGCCTGAGCCCGTCCGGCCGGCTTGGCCGTTACGCTGCCGGCCGGCGCAGTCCCGGCCGCGCCAAGATCGACATGGACCTTGTTCTGGTATGTCGCGAACTGCCGCGACACCAATAGCGGCAGATGCCGCACCAATGCATCGCGCAACGGTTCAGCCGCCCGCAAGTCGTCCTTGGAAAAATCCTTCAGCACATAGCCGTGCACCTTGTCCTTGTGCCCGGGATGGCCGATGCCGAACCTGATCCGGTGGAAATCAGCACCGACATGCTGGATGATCGAACGCAGGCCGTTGTTTCCGGCGTGGCCGCCGCCGGCCTTCATGCGGAACTTGCCCGGCGGCAGGTCCAGTTCGTCATGGACGACCATCACATCGTCCGGCGACAGGTTGTAGAACCGCATCGCCTCGCCGACCGCCCGACCGGACTCGTTCATATAGGTGGCCGGCTTCAACACCAGTACCTTTTCGCCGTCGATGACGCCTTCCGAGATCTCGCCGTGAAACTTCGCCCGCCACGGCGACAGGCCGAAATGGCGAACCACCTCGTCCGCCACCATGAACCCGGCATTGTGCCTGTTGCGGGCGAATTTGGGTCCGGGATTTCCGAGCCCGACAAGCAACATCATGACTGTCGTCCCATCCGGTCAGCCGGCGGGCCGGCCAGGGCCTTAACCCCGGTCCTCGCCTTCTTCGCCCTCGGCTTCAGCGGCCTCTTCATCGCCGACCGTCGGAACCTCACCGGCCTCGACCTCTTCGCCTTCCTCGTCCTCTTCTTCCTCGGCTGTAATGTCGGCCGGAGCGGCGATGGTACAGATGGTGAAGTCGCGGTCGGTGATTGTCGGCTCAATGCCCTCCGGCATCTCGATGGCCGAAATATGCACACCGTCGCCGATATCCAGCCCGGTCAGATCGACCGTGAACTCCTCGGGGATCGCGTCGGCCGGGCAGTAGACCTCGATCTCGTAGCGCACGACGTTCAGAACGCCGCCGCGCTTGATGCCGGGGCTTTCTTCCTCATTGATGAAGTCACACTGTACCGACACGGCAATCCGCGCACCCTTGCCCAGGCGCAGGAAATCGATGTGCATGAGAAAGTCACGCACCGGATCGAATTGTACATCGCGCGGGATCGCCCGCACCTTCTCGCCGCCAACGCTGACGTCGACCAGGGTCGCCAGGAACCGTCCGGTCTGGACGTGTTTCCAGGTGTCGCGATAGTTCAGCGAGACCAGCTGCGGGTCTTTCTTGTCACCATAGATGACGGCGGGAATGCGGCCCTCGCGGCGCACAGCCCGGGCGGCCCCCTTGCCGCCTCCCTTGCGCGCTTCGGCCTCGAGAAGTACAGGCTTAGCCATGGCAGAAACTCCATTATGTTCAATAGAAAACGGGGCGCAACGCCCCATCAAGGCGCGCGAGCCTTCCTCCAGGGGTGAACGTCATCCCGCGCGCGGCGCCTTATACGCCTTTAGCTGTTTGATGGCAATGCCTGTTCGATGGCGGGCCAGAGCGCTTTTCGGTCATGGCAGATCGGTTGACCGAAGAGCGGCCTAGAACGGATAACGCGGCCCGGAGTAGACCTTGACGAAGCCGAGATACCGGTGCCCGAACGCCCGGCGGATGGCCTCGCGGCGGCGCCCGGAGCGATCGATCAGCCTGATCTGAATCGTCGTCTTCACTTCGCTCTTGTGAATGTGATCGTCAGCTTTGATCTTGTCTGCGGGCCGGTCGAAATCGGCGGCCAGCTTGGGCGGATAGATGATGTTTACCCCACCCGCCTGCACGACTGCCCCGCCAAGAGGCATCAGCACCAAGGCCGCCGCGGCGACAAGGCCCAGGCGGCCCAATCGATGTTTGATCATTCACTCAACTCCTGCTTACCGATGTGCCGCATCCGTATCACATTGGAACAAGCGTAACGTCTTGTTAACCCTTTGCCCATGCCCAAAACCCGCCTTCGCCGCCAAATCCTCGTGAGTGGTTAATGTCCTGGCATTTGGAAAATGGCCAGCGCCGCAAAGTTGACAAGCCACCGGATATGCGGGACGATCATTGCAGGGGCAACAGGCTCTGGAGGACTTTCAATGGCTTATGTTGACTGGATGATTTCCGGTCCGAAGATTGCTTCGTGCAACTGCGACTACGGATGTCCGTGCGAATTTAACGCACGTCCGACCAATCCGGTGTGTGAGGGTATGGAAGCGCACCGCATCGATGAAGGCTGGTTCGGCGATGTCCGCCTCGATGGCCTGATCATTGGTGCGCGGTACCACTGGCCCGGCCCGGTGCACGAAGGCAAGGGCATAGTCCAGGGCTTCATCAGCGAACAGGCCACCGAGGAACAGCGTGAAGCCCTGTTCCAGATCCTCGAGGGCAAAGAGCAGGAGCCGACCACAGCGTACAACATCTACGGCGCGACGATAGAGACGGAATTTGATCCGATCTTTGCCGATATCTCATTTGAGTGCGACATAGCCGCTCGCACCGGCCGCTGCGTGGTTCCAGGCTTCATGGAAATGTCGCTTGAGCCGATCAGGAACCCGGTGACCGGCAAGGCGCACAGGGCCCAGATCACTTTGCCGGAGGGGTTCGAGTTCCGCACCGCCGAGATGGCCAGCGGAACGTTCAAGGCAGACGGCGATATCGAACTCGACAGCAAGGACGTTTACGCCTTCCTTATCGACGTTGCCTACGGACCCTACGGCATCATTGAAGAAAAGACCCTTGGCGGCACCGCCGCGGCCTGAGCGCGGTTCGCCGATCACCGCCAGCGTGCCTGCACTGGAAGCCCTGCTGCGCCGCGACCGCTGGATCGTCGGTGCCGGACTGGCGGTAATTTGTGCGATAAGCTGGGGCTACGTCCTGTCCGGCGCCGGCACCGGCATGAATGTCTTGAACATGACAACCTGGCAGTTCCCGCCGCCGGTCACGACCCGGATGCACGGCACCGCCGAAGCCTGGTCTGCCGGCTACTGGACCACCATGATCGTCATGTGGTGGGTGATGATGATCGCCATGATGGTGCCGAGTGCTGCACCGATGATCCTGCTGCACGCCCGGGTTTTCCGGCACGGCCAGAAGCGCGGCCAGATCCCCGGCGGACCGGTTCCGACGCTGCCGTTCGTATCCGGCTATCTGCTGGCGTGGCTCGGCTTCAGCATCGCCACCACCGCTCTGCAATGGGCTCTCGAACGTGCCGGGTTGATGAACGCCTTGATGATGTGGAGCACCAGCGCTGCGCTGACCGGAACCTTCCTCATTGCCGCCGGCGTCTACCAGCTGTCACCCCTCAAGCACGTCTGCCTGAACCATTGCCGCTCCCCGGCCGACTTCCTGTCGCGCCATTGGCGCAAAGGTGCCGCCGGCACCTGGCGCATGGGCGTTGATCACGGATTGTACTGTGTCGGTTGCTGCTGGTTCCTTATGGCATTGCTGTTCGCCGGCGGTGTGATGAACCTGGTCTGGATCGCCGGTCTGGCGATACTCGTGCTGGCCGAAAAGATCGCCCCGCGCGGCGATCTGATCGCGAAATGCGGCGGGGGCGCCATGGCTCTTGCTGGCATTTGGGTGATTTTCTCCTGAGAAATCAGAGGCATCCGAAAAACATTACTGTCATGTAACACATTGCACATCGCCGTGATTTCTCTCCCTGTAGGTTGGCATCATCAAGGTTGATCAGACGATCAGCAACAACAACTTTCAAGGAGACAAGACAATGATCCGCAACACGCTCATCACCACCGCAATCGCCGCCGCCATCAGTGCCGGCGCCATGGGTGCAACCGCATCCAGCGCCTCTGCCGGCGTCAAGGTCTACTTCGGCCACGGCTGGGGCGGTCACGGCCACTGGGGCCACGGACAATGGGGCGGCCATGGCCACTACAACCCCTGCCGCCGCTGGCTGAAGAAGTACCGCTGGACCGGCAAGCGCCGCTACCTGCGCAAATATCGCCGCTGCCTGCGTCACTACTAGGGTCTGGGCCCTCCGACGCTCAAACCGCACCGGCAAGCGACAAAACCCCCGAAGGCTTGCCTCCGGGGGTTTTGAATTTGTGTGCGCTGAAACGGCTCAGGCCGCGGCGTCGTTCAGCCGCGCATCCATCAGCCGCACAATGTCGGCCATCATCCGGTTGACCCTGAAATCCTTCGGCGTATAGACCGCCGCCACGCCAAGCTGTTTGAGGACAAGCTGATCGTCTTCGGGGATGATGCCGCCGACGATCACCGGTACCTTGTCCAGGCCGGCACCGCGCATTCTGTTCATCACGTCGCGCACCAGCGGCACATGCGAGCCGGACAGGATCGACAGCCCGACCGCATGGGCGCCCTGCTCGATTGCCGCATCGACGATCTCCGCCGGGGTCAGGCGAATGCCTTCGTAGAGCACTTCCATGCCGCATTCCCCGGCCCGCACGGCGATCTGTTCCGCCCCGTTCGAATGCCCGTCGAGGCCCGGCTTTCCGACCAGAAATTTTACCGGCGTACCGAGTTTGGCCGACAATGCCGACACCGCCGCCCGCGCCTCTTCGATATCGTCATGCTCGAGTTGCACCACCACCCCGACCCCGGTCGGCGCCCGGTACTCGCCGAACACTTCGCGCAGCGTTGCGCCCCATTCCCCGGTCGTCACCCCGGCCTTGGCGCAGGCGATCGACGGCTCCATCACGTTGCGCCCTTCGCCGGCGGCTGACTTCAGCTCCGCCAGGGCTTTCATGGCCACGCCGTTATCCCGCGATGCCCGCCAGGCCTTGAGCCGTTCAACCTGCTCGTATTCGACATGTTCCGGCACCGTCAGCACACTGTCGCCATCGCCGCCGGACAGCGGTGAGACCTCGGTCTCGCGGTATGAATTGACACCGACGATCATCTGCTCGCCACTTTCAATCCTGTGCAGCCTGGCTGCATTCGACAGCACCATCTGCTCTTTCATGTAGCCGCTTTCGACCGCCGCCAGCGCTCCGCCCATTTCCTCGATGCAGCGCATCTCTTCGCGCACCTGCGCCTTCAGCGCCTCGACTTTGCTCTCGATCTCCCTGGACCCATCGAAGATGTCGCCGAATTCGAGCAGGTCGGTCTCATAGGCGAGGATTTGCTGCATGCGCAAGGACCACTGCTGGTCCCACGGCCGCGGCAGGCCAAGCGCCTCGTTCCAGGCCGGCAGCTGCACCGCCCGCGCCCGGGCATTCTTCGACAGGGTCACCGCCAGCATTTCCAGCAATATCCGGTAGACGTTGTTTTCCGGCTGCTGCTCGGTCAGGCCGAGCGAATTGACCTGGACGCCATAGCGGAAGCGGCGCAGTTTTTCGTCCTCGACGCCATATCGCTGCCGGCAGATGCCATCCCATAGCTCGGTGAACGCCCGCATCTTGCACATCTCGGTGACGAACCGGATGCCGGCGTTGACGAAGAAGCTGATCCGACCGACGACAACGGGAAACGCTTCCTCGGAGACCTCGCCCGAAGCCTTGACCGCATCGAGAACCGCAATCGCCGTCGCCAGCGCATAGGACATCTCCTGGACCTGCGTCGCGCCGGCTTCCTGCAAATGGTACGAGCACACGTTCATCGGGTTCCATTTCGGCAGTTCCCGGTACGACCAGGTGATCGTGTTCTCGATCAGCCGCATCGACGGCCGTGGCGGGAACACGTAGGTGCCGCGTGAAAGATACTCCTTGATGATGTCGTTCTGCGTCGTGCCGGTCAGTTGCTTCCTGTCGGCCCCCTGTTCCTCGGCCACCGCGGTATACAGCGCCAGCAGCCAGGCTGCCGTCGCGTTGATGGTCATCGAGGTGTTCATCTGTGCCAGCGGAATGTCCTGAAACAGGGTTCGCATATCGCCGATGTGCGAGACCGGAACCCCGACCTTGCCCACTTCGCCGCGCGCCAGTTGATGGTCGCTGTCGTAGCCGGTCTGGGTTGGCAGATCGAAGGCGACCGAAAGGCCGGTTTGCCCCTTCTCCAGGTTTGCCCGATACAGCGCGTTGCTGTCGGCGGCTGTCGAGTGGCCGGCATAGGTCCGGAAAATCCACGGCCGGTCGCGGCCCTTGGGATTTGCTGGTCCTGTGCTCATGGCGCCTGCCCTCGTCTTGTCGTCGCGAGGCCGCATCGAAGCACGTCTTATGTTGCAGCGCAACCAGATCGATGGCCGAATCCCCGGCCTCGCGCCAATGCAAAACGCCGCGGAGGATGGCCCGCGGCGCTGGAAATCTGCAATGTGGCGAAGGCCTATGTGCTGTTGCGATAGGCCAGAAGCAGCACGAAGCCGGCCAGCGTCATGCCGAAATTGGCCGTCACTGCGCTGGCGATAATCTCGTTCTGCATCGGAAACAGGACCGGTGCGCCGAATTCCTTGAACGCCAGACAACCGATGAACATCACCGAGAAATTCACCAGGAAGTTGAACGATGATTCGACCTGCGTCAGCCGCATGACGACACCGGCGCCAACGAAACTCATCAGCGCCATGATCAGCAGCGCCACATCCGTCGTCTCACTGGTTCCCGAAAAGAAATCAGGCCTCCATGTGAAGACTGCCATCAAGGAATCCATAACTGTCCCTCCTAACTGTCCCGGGCTGCCGGTGAGGGGTTGGCATCTCTTGGCTGCCAATTCTCTGAAGTCCGACACCGGCTCTATCCCACCAATCTGTGCCAAATTTCACTATTTTTATCAAGAACTTCAGGCGTTTACCGTTAATCAATTGCATTGTAACGATCGGCTTGAGAACCAGTTAACCCTAGCCGGCTCCCCGTTACAGATGGGCAATACCGGCGCATGTTTATTGCGGGGCGAAACAAAATGAGGTTATTGTGCGCTGCCGCACGACCGGTGCTGGGGATTGTCGACGACGACAACAGGGGATCGACCATGAGCACAAGCGCCAACGACGAAGCCACGCCGGCGACCAACGACAGTGCGCCGAAGAAGGATTTGTACGAGATCGGCGAATTGCCGCCGCTCGGGCACGTGCCCAAGAACATGTATGCCTGGGCGATCCGCAGGGAGCGGCACGGCAATCCCGACACCGCCATGCAGATCGAGGTCCTGCCAACCTGGGAAATCGACAGCCACGAGGTGCTGGTGCTCGTGATGGCCGCCGGTGTCAATTACAACGGCGTGTGGGCCTCCCTCGGCAAGCCGATCACGCCGCTCGATGTGCACAAGAACGACTACCATATCGCCGGATCCGACGCCGCCGGCATCGTCTGGGCCGTCGGCTCCAAGGTCAAGCGCTGGAAGGTCGGCGACGAGGTCGTCATTCACTGTAACCAGGACGATGGCGACGACGAAGAATGCAACGGCGGCGATCCTATGTTTTCTCCCTCCCAGCGCATCTGGGGCTACGAGACACCGGACGGCTCGTTTGCCCAGTTCTGCCGCGCCCAGGCCCAGCAGCTGATGCCGCGTCCGCGCCATCTGACCTGGGAGGAAAGCGCCTGCTACACCCTGACGCTCGCCACCGCCTATCGCATGCTGTTCGGCCACCGCCCGAATATCCTCCGGCCCGGCCACAACATACTGGTGTGGGGCGCCTCGGGCGGTCTCGGTTCGTTTGCCGTGCAACTGTGCGCCACCACCGGCGCCAACGCCATCGGCGTCATTTCCGATGACGACAAGCGTGATTTCGTCATGTCGCTCGGCGCCAAGGGCGTCATCAACCGCAAGGATTTCAACTGCTGGGGCGAAATGCCCACCGTCGGCACCGACGAATACAACACCTGGCTGAAGGAGGCGCGCAAGTTCGGCAAGGCGATCTGGGATATCACCGGCAAGGGCGTCAGTGTCGACACGGTATTCGAGCATCCCGGCCAGGCCACTTTTCCGGTCTCCTGCCTGATCGTCAAGCGCGGCGGCATGGTGGTGTTCTGTGCCGGCACCACCGGTTACAATCTGACCATGGATGCCCGCTACGTCTGGATGCACCAGAAGCGTATTCAGGGTTCGCATTTCGCCCACCTCAAGCAGGCAACCCAGGCCAATCAGCTCGTCATCAACCGCCGCATCGATCCCTGCATGTCGGAGGTTTTCGGCTGGGACCAGATCCCCAAGGCCCACGTGCGCATGCAAAACAACCAACACAAGCCAGGCAACATGGCCGTCATGGTCTGCGCCCCGAAGACCGGCCTGCGCACCTTCGAGGACGTCATCGAGTGCTGTAGCGGGTAGGGTCCCGTCCCCATTGAGAAAGGATGCCCATGTCTCTGGTCATGCGCGAACGCGACGGCGCCATGGGCGTTGTTACGATGAACCATCCGAGCCGGCGCAATGCGCTCGGCAAGGCGTTGGTCGACGACATCTTGGCCGCCTTCGAGGCTTTCAGGACCGACAAGGTCAGGGCCGTCGTGTTGCGTGCCATGCCTGACGCCAAGGTCTGGTCGGCCGGCCATGACGTCAACGAGCTGCCGCAAGGCCGGCGCGATCCATTGGGCTGGGACGATCCGCTGCGCACTCTGATCCGCGCGATCGAGGACTTCCCGGCACCGGTAATCGCGCAATGCAACGCCGGCGTATGGGGCGGCGCTTGCGAGGTAGCGCTGGCCTGCGACATCGTCGTTGCAACGCCGCGCACCACCTTCGCCGTGACGCCGGCGAAACTGGGTGTCCCCTACAACGTCACCGGGCTCCTGACCTTCTTTAACAGTGTCGGGCTCGCAGTGCTCAAGGAGATGGTGTTTACCGCGCGCCCGATACCGGCGGACCGGGCCGAACACCTCGGCATCGTCAACCACGTGGTGTCTGAAGACGAGATCGACGCGCATGTGCGCGACCTGGCCGACGCCATCGCCGACAATTCACCGCTCAGCATCGGCGTCATCAAGGAGCAACTGCGCGAGTTGGCCGGCGCCCATGCGATCACGCCGCGTATGTTCGAGCGCCTGCAGGGCTTGCGCCGGACGGTCTACGACAGCCACGACTACGCGGAAGGCATCAATGCTTTTCTCGAAAAGCGCAAGCCGAACTTCACCGGGGATTGACGCCTGAAATGGTCAGTTGGGGTCGTCCGGGCGCTGCAACAGTACGTCTACTCACTCACCGTTTGACGATTGCTCCTGGGCTTTCCGGCGCTCGCGATGCACGATCAGCGCTTGGTTGACCTCGCCGCCCAGGATCATCACCAGCGCCGATATGTACAAGAATATCAGCGCGATGATAACGTTGGCGATCCCCGCATAGACAACCTGCAGCCGCGAGAAGCGCGCCAGGTAATCGGCATAGACCCAGGCCGAGGCCAGCCACAAGACCATAGTCAGAACGACACCCGGCATGATCTGCCGCAACGGATGCCGTTTCACCGGCAGAAACTTGTGCGAAACGGTGAGAGTGACAAACATCAAACCGAGCCCGACCGGATAATTCAACAAGTGAAACCAGGCCGAAAACGGCGCCAACACCGGCATCAGGCTTTCCGCCTTCGACCAGTACAGCGGACCGAACACCAGCAGCACGGCAAGGAGCAGCAACACCGCCGCGCCGAAAATCACAAACAGCATGCTCTGGAACATCCGGTAAAACCAGTTTCTGGTCTCGCCATAGCCGTAACTGCGATTGAGGCCGGTGCGGATGCTCTCGACCCCCGTCGCCGCCGTGTACAACGTGAACAGGGCGGTAAACGTCAGCAGGCCGCTTCCGGTATTGGCCAGGAGCCCGTGGATCTCCCGCGACATCGGCGCCACGATCTGCTCCGGCGCCACCGACAGAAGATAGTCGACCGCCGTTTCCGCCAGCCGCTCGTTGCCGAAGAACGCCGCCAGTCCGGTGAGAAACAGCAAGAACGGAAACAGCGACAACAGCGTACAAAAGGCGATATTTCCCGCCAGCGGAAAACCGTCATCGACGTAGAACCGATTGTAGATATCGAGGCAAAGTGTCTTTAGGGTCGACACCGGCACGGTTCCCTGACAGTGATCTCAAAGGTCGATGTTGTCATGTTGAAGACATAGGCATCGATTCTGCAACAGACAACGGGCCTTGGCGAATGAGCAACCCGCAAGATACCGGTGCAGGCACCCCACCGGCGTGGCTGACCGCCGCGCCGTTGGTGTTCGTGTTCCTGTGGTCGACCGGATTCATCGGCGCCAAGCTGCTCGGTCAGGACGCTGAGCCGTTGAGCTTTCTGACCTACCGGTTCCTCATCGCTGCCGCCCTGCTCGCCGGCATTGCATCGCTGACCCGCGCCCCGTGGCCCAACCGTAACGGCGCCATCCATGCGCTGATTGCCGGCGGCCTCGTTCATGGCGGCTATCTCGGCCTGGTGTTCTTCACCATCTTCAGGGGCATGCCGGCCGGCGTTTCGGCACTGATCGTCGGCCTGCAGCCGTTGCTGACCGCATTCCTGGCAGCACCGGTTCTCGGCGAACGCATCGCCATCCGCCACTGGCTCGGGCTGGCCGTGGGCATCGCCGGCGTCGCCATGGTCGTGTGGCCGAAATTGACCTTCGCCAGCCATGGGATCACACCGCTCAACGTCGGCCTGACGGTCGTTGGCGCCTTGTCGATAACCATCGGCTCGATCTACCAGAAGCGCTTCGCCACCGGCCTCGATCTGAGGACGGCCAACGTCTACCAGTTCATCGGCGCTGCTGGCGTCGTCGCCATCGGCGCCCTGGTCTTTGAGGACTTCCAAATCGCCTGGACCGCCAACGTCGTGTTCGCCATGGCCTGGCTGGTGTTGGTCCTGTCGATCGGTGCCGTTTCCCTGCTCTATCTGATGATCCGCCATGGCGAGGTTTCCAGCGTCGCCGGTCTGTTCTATCTCGTTCCGGCATCGACCGCGCTGATCGCCTGGCTGCTGTTCGGCGAGACCTTGAACCTGATGCAATTTGCCGGCATGGCCGTATGCGCCGGCGCCGTCATGCTGGTGGTCAAACGCCGCTGAAGATGAGATGAGTTGTATTTTGCATTGCAACATAGGCTTGATATAACAAGTCCACCTTCGCCATTGGGAACACCGCGCCATGAGCTTTGCTGAGAACACCGATTCTGGAAAGATCACCCTCGACAACCTGATCGAACTGACCAAGGTTGCCGTCGATGCAGTCGACAAGCTCTACAACACCGCCCGCGCCTGTGTCGCCGAGCGGGTCTGGGATGGCGAGCGCTATGCTTCCGAACTGATCGAGCAGGGCCAGCACGCGGTGCACGGCCTGGCCTGGTTCGCCACCTACGCCGAAACCCTGCGCCAGGCCTCCCGTTATGCCGAGACATTGCACAACCGCGGTCAGTTCGGCGAGATCGAGCAGCTGCTGGTGCAGGTCTTGTTCGGCGAGTATCTCAACCAGATCGTCGGCGGCATCCCCATGAGCCAGGGCGAATTCGTCCGCCCGGCCGAGTTGGACCTGCGCCGCGCCGACACCGGCGTTCTGTATGACGGCCCGGCCGGCGAACTTCTGCGCTTCGGCAACACGCCGCATGCCCGCGCCCGTCTGGTTGAACTTATCGTCGAGGCCCAGGGCAGCACCACCTACGGCAACTGCGCCATGGACGAGATGATGGACCAGATGCGCGACGAGATGCGCAGGTTCATCTCCGACAACGTTGCCCCGCACGCCCACGACTGGCACCTGAACAACGACTACGTGCCGCTGGAGATCATCGACAAGCTGGCCGAACTTGGCGTTTTCGCCCTGACCCTGCCCGAGGAGTACGGCGGCATGGGACTCGGCAAGGAATCCATGTGCGTGGTCTCCGAGGAACTGTCGCGCGGCTGGATCGCCATCGGTTCCCTCGGCACCCGCCCGGAGATCGCCGCTGAACTGATCCTTGCCGGCGGCACCGACGCGCAGAAGCAACACTGGCTGCCCAGGATCGGCTCCGGCGAGATCCTGCCGACTGCCGTATTCACCGAACCCAACACCGGCTCCGACCTGGCCGCGCTGCGCACCCGAGCCGTCAAGGACGGCGACGTCTACAAGGTGACCGGCAACAAGACCTGGATCACCCATCCGGTGCGTGCCGATGTCATGACGTTGCTGGTCCGCACCGACCCGGATGAAAAAGGTTACAAGGGCCTGTCGATGCTGCTCGCCGAAAAGCCCCGCGGCACCGATGACGACCCGTTTCCGGCTGAAGGTATGTCCGGCGGCGAGATCGAGGTGCTCGGATACCGCGGCATGAAGGAGTTCGAAATCCGCTTTGAGGATTTCGAGGTCAAGGCGCAGAACCTGCTCGGCGATACCGAGGGCCAGGGCTTCAAGCAGCTCATGCAGACCTTCGAATCGGCCCGTATCCAGACCGCCGCCCGCGCCATCGGCGTCGCCCAGAACGCCCTCGACATCGGCCTGCAGTACGCCGTCGACCGCATCCAGTTCGGCAAGCCGATCATTTCCTTTCCCCGCATCTCCGACAAGCTCGCCCTGATGGCCGCCGAAATCATGGCCGCCCGCCAGCTCACCTATTATGCCGCGCGCGAAAAGGATGCCGGCCGGCGCTGCGATCTTGAGGCCGGCATGGCCAAACTGCTCGGCGCCCGCGCCGCATGGTCGGCCGCCGACAATGCCCTGCAGATCCACGGCGGCAACGGCTTTGCTCTCGAGTACCAGATCTCGCGCGTTCTGTGCGACGCCCGCATCCTCAACATCTTCGAAGGCGCCGGCGAAATTCAGGCCCAGGTCATTGCCCGCCGGCTGTTGGAAGGTCGCAATTGACCGGCAGCCGAACCATCCTGATCACCGGCTGCTCGTCAGGAATTGGCTACACCTGTGCCCACGGCATGGCCGAGCGCGGCTGGCGGGTATTTGCCACCGCCCGCACGAGCAACGACCTTGAGCGGCTGTCGTCGGAAGGCCTGGAGGCCATCGCCCTCGACTATGCCGACCCGAAGTCCATCGCCGCCTGCGCCTCAGCCGTGCTCGAGCGCACCGGCGGCAATCTCTATGCCTTGTTCAACAACGGCGCCTTCGGCCAGCCCGGCGCGGTTGAGGATCTCACCGTCGATGTCCTGCGCCAGCAGTTCGAGGCCAATGTCTTCGGCTGGCACGACCTCACCTGCCGCCTGCTTCCGGCCATGCGCAGCAACGGCGCCGGGCGCATCGTCCAGTGTTCTTCGGTCCTCGGCCTGGTGGCGCTTAAGTGGCGCGGCGCCTACAACGCCTCCAAGTTCGCCATCGAGGCCCTGTCCGACACCATGCGCCTGGAGCTGGCCGGCACCGGCATCCACGTCTGCCAGATCGAGCCCGGCCCGATCCGTACGCGGTTTCGCGAACACGCCATCGCCAAACTGCGCGCCAATGTCGATCTGGAGGCCTCGCCACACGCCGCCGAATACGCCCGCCAGCTTGCAGCCGAGGACGAAAAGCTCGCCCGCAACGGCCCGCGCCCGCCCGAAAAGCCCGCCGCGGCCCGCGCCAGGGCCAAGCCCGGCATCTTGCCGAAATACCGCCTCGGCCCCGAGGCGGTTCTCGACAAGCTGATCCACGCGACAGAAAGCAGCAGCCCGCGACCGCGCTACTATGTTACATCGTCGACCTGGGCCATGGCGCTCGCCCGCCGCATCCTCACCGGCCGGGCGCTGGACAGATTGTCCAGTCGGGTATCGTGATCGCCGCGAAATGAAGGGTTTGTGACAAGTGCTCGATTATCTCGTCATGCTGGCCGTCGCCGCCGTCTTTCTCGTGCTCCTGGCCGGCCTGTGGAACATGATGCGCGGCGGCAGCTCCAGCACCTCGCAGAAACTCATGCGCTGGCGCGTTATCCTCCAGTTCCTCGCCGTCATCATGATCATGGCCGCGATCTGGTACAAGACCAGCTGAAGCAGGACCGGTTACGGACCCCAGGGTCAGGACCCCAGGTGGACGCCCTACAAATTGAACTGATATCCCGCCGCCACGAACCGGAACGCATCCTCATGGGGCTCAACGAACCCCAGCGCCGGAAATGGCAGGTGGTAGCCCGTCACAGGAATCCTGTCGGCAGCAGCCATGCCCAGAAGCTTGCGACGCGTTTCCGCCGCCACGCCCTTGTCCATATCGGCAGCCAGCGGCCAGTCGGGGCGCTGGAACGAAATAACATAGTGAACGATGGCATCACCCCAGATGAGGAGACGTTTGCCTTCGCTTTCCACATGGTAGGCCAGATGCCCCGGCGTATGTCCGGGCGAGGCGATGGCACGAATGCCGGTGAGGACTTCGCCCTCGTCTTCTAGAAAGCTCATCTTCGGGGCGAGCGGAACAACGTTGGCCTGCACCGAGCGGGCCCGCCGCGCCATGCCGGGGTCGTGTTCCAACAGCTCCGTCGACGACCAGAAATCATACTCCTTGCCGCCGCAGACATAGCGGGCATTCGGATAAACGGCCGAGCCATTCTCGATCAGCCCACCGATGTGGTCGGGATGGCAGTGGGTGATCACCACCACATCCACCTGATCAGGCGAATAGCCTGCGGCCTTCAAGCCGTCCGGCAGATAGCCGCTGTCGGGACGCCGGCTAGAGCCATTACCCGCATCGAACAGCACAAGCTGGGAACCAGTGTTTACCAGCACCGGGCTGTAGGGCAGCTCGAAACGCTTCAGCGGCAGATGATTGGCGGCCAGCAGCTCGTGAACATCCTCTTCGAACTGATCCTCCCCGAAGGCCGGATAGGGCCCAGCGGGGGTCGTCGCACCATCGCGGATAATCGTCACTTCAAAGGCGCCGAGCTTGAAGCGATAGAAATCCCACTTCGCCTGCCCCAGCATCGGCGCCTTGGCCCGGGCAAGCGGAAGGCCGCTCAAGGTCGTGAGTGCAATCGCACCGGTGAAGCCGATGGCCTGGCGACGGGTGAGTGAAATTGGAGCTGGCATGGCAGATCTATCTCCAGGGTTTGGTGTGCACCTAGGGTCAGGACCCTAGTGTTGTGTAGATATGGTCCGCAGGCAAGTACATACCATTCAAGACGACTGGCCCTGAAGTCTGACCCGTCCCGCTCCCCGGCCCAACCTCCCGTAAATGCTACCTTTACGATGGTCAGGCTGCGGCGCCACTGCCGTCTTCTTCGTCCTCCTGCCCGGCCTGCGGAACATGATGCGCTGCGGCAGCTCCAACACCTCGCAAAACCGATGCGCTGGCGGGTCATCCTCCTTTTATGGCCGTAGTCAGCATCAACGACCGAAAGTGGCACATCCCTGCCGCTTTCCGCGAACTCAGTTGACGGAAGATTTTGCAGGTGTTGCGGACAATCGTTTGTGTCGCAGTGCTGTTGCAACCGTTGCAGATGCTGCAATCCGATACCCGGACCTACATCGCCGAGCGCAGCTGCCTCAGGTGGTCCAGCGTTTCCTGGGCCTTGCGCCGTTTTTCGTCGTCCGTGGCATCGGCGACATCTTCCTCGGCGTCCTGGACCTGCTGGTCCAGCGCCGCGGCGTCGAGGTCATCCATGTGGATCGCCTCTTCGGCCAGCACCGTCAGGCCGGCCGGATTGACCTCGGCGAACCCGCCGCGCACGAAAATACGGTCTACCTTGCCGTCGCCATCGGTGACTTCGACCACGCCGGGACGCAATGTCGACAGCACCGGAGCATGGTTGACGAGAATGCCCATGTCACCCTCGGTGCCGGGAATGTTCACCTGCTGAACCTCCTCCGACATCAACAGGCGTTCCGGACTTACCAGCTCGAATTTCAAGGTCTCAGCCATCGGCCTGCGGTCCTTTCAAGTGCTTAGGCGGCTTCCGCGGCCAGGCGCTCGGCCTTGGCGATCGCTTCTTCGATGGTGCCGACCATGTAAAAGGCAGGCTCCGGCAGGTGGTCGTAATCGCCGGCGCACAGGCCCTTGAACGCCTTGATGGTATCTTCCAGCGGAACCTGGACACCATCGGAACCGGTGAACACCGCGGCAACGTCGAACGGCTGCGACAGGAAGCGCTCGATCTTGCGGGCCCGGGCCACCGCCAGCTTGTCTTCTTCCGACAGCTCATCCATGCCGAGAATGGCGATGATGTCCTGCAGTGCCTTGTAGCGCTGCAGAATTTCCTGCACCTGGCGAGCAACCGCGTAGTGCTCGTCGCCGATGATCCGCGGGTCGAGCATGCGCGAGGTTGAATCGAGCGGATCCACCGCCGGATAGATGCCCTTTTCGGAAATGCTGCGCGACAGCACCGTGGTGGCGTCCAGGTGGGCAAACGAGGTCGCCGGCGCCGGGTCGGTCAGGTCGTCGGCCGGCACGTAGATCGCCTGCACCGAGGTGATCGAGCCCTTGTGAGTGGAGGTGATCCGTTCCTGCATGGTGCCCATGTCGGTGGCCAGTGTCGGCTGATAGCCCACCGCCGACGGAATGCGGCCCAACAGCGCCGACACTTCCGAGCCGGCCTGGGTGAAGCGGAAGATGTTGTCGACGAAGAACAGCACGTCCTGGCCCTCGTCACGGAAATGCTCGGCCACGGTCAGGCCGGACAGGGCAACCCGGGCGCGCGCTCCGGGTGGCTCGTTCATCTGGCCGTAGACCAGAGACGCCTTCGACTTGCCGCCGCCGCCAAGCTCGTTCACGCCCGATTCGATCATTTCATGATAGAGGTCGTTGCCCTCGCGGGTGCGTTCGCCGACCCCGGCGAACACCGAATAGCCGCCGTGCGTCTTGGCGATGTTGTTGATCAGCTCCATGATCAGAACCGTCTTGCCGACGCCGGCGCCGCCGAACAGGCCGATCTTGCCGCCCTTGGCGTATGGCGCCAGCAGATCGACAACCTTGATGCCGGTAACCAGGATTTCCGCTTCCGTCGACTGGTCGATGAAGGGTGGAGCGTCCTGGTGAATGGCCCGCGTCGCCTTGGCCTTGACCGGTCCGGCCTCGTCCACCGGCTCGCCGATCACGTTCATGATGCGGCCCAGCGTTTCCTCGCCGACCGGCACCATGATCGGCGTTCCGATATCGACCACTTTCTGACCGCGCACCAGGCCTTCGGTGCCGTCCATGGCAATGGTGCGGACCGTATTCTCGCCCAGGTGTTGCGAAACTTCGAGCACCAGGCGATTGCCGCCGTTGTCGGTTTCCAGCGCATTCAGGATTTCCGGCAGGTGATCTTCGAACTGCACGTCGACGACGGCGCCGGTCACTTGGCGGACATAGCCGACCGCACCGGAGGCAGCAGCCTTGGCGGCGGGCGCCTTGCTTGCCGGAGCCTTCTTGGCCGCGGTCTTGGCCGGAGCCTTCTTGGCAACTGGTGTCTTGGCGGGTGTTCTGGCCATCGTGTCTGGTCCCTTGCTTTCTCAAATACGATCTACAGCGCTTCCGCGCCGGAGATGATTTCAATCAGTTCCTTGGTGATCTGGGCCTGGCGCTGGCGGTTGTAGCTCAGCGTCAGCTTGTCGATCATTTCGCCGGCATTGCGGGTGGCGTTGTCCATAGCGCTCATCCGCGCGCCCTGCTCGGAGGCGGCATTCTCAAGCAGCGCCCGGAAGATCTGGATCGAGATGTTGCGCGGCAGCAGCTCTTGAAGGATTTCCGCCTCGTCCGGCTCGTAGTCGTAGATCGCGCCACCAAGGTCGAACGTTTCGTCGGCTTCGCCATCAGCCGCCTCGACCTGGGCCGGGATCAACTGCTGGGCCGTCGGGATCTGTGAAATCACCGACCGGAACTCGGAGTAGAACACCGTGCAGACGTCGAAGTCGCCGGCCTCGAACATCTCGAGAATGCGCAACGCAATGGCATGGGCGTCATTGAAGCCGACACGCTTGACGCCGCGCAGATCGACGGTGTCCAGGATGTATCTGCCGTGCAGGCGCTTGAGCGCATCGTAGCCCTTCTTGCCGACGCACAGGATCTTGACGTCCTTGCCCTCTTCGATCAGCTCATCGGCCCTCTCCCGGGCCAGCTTGGCAATCGAGGAATTGAAGCCGCCGCACAGTCCCCGCTCGGCGGTGCACACGACCAGCAGATGGGTGTCGGCCTTGCCGGTGCCGACCATCAGTTGCGGCGCACCGTCGCGGCCCTCGAGGGCGGCCGACAGATTGGCCAGCACTGTGCTCATGCGTTGCGAATAGGGGCGCGCCGCGATGGCCGCCTCCTGGGCGCGGCGCAGCTTGGCCGCTGCCACCATCTGCATCGCCTTGGTGATCTTCTGCGTGGCTTTCACGCTGGCGATGCGGTTTCTTAGGTCCTTGAGGCTTGCCATGTATCAGGCCCTGTCGCTCTTTACTGTTCCCGTAGCGCAGGATTTATGCTGCGAATGATTTGGAAAAGCCGTCCGCGGCCTGCTTCAGGGCTTCGCTGCTTTCGTCGGAGAGTTCTTTTTCCTTGCGGATCGTCTCAAGCAGGTCGGCCTGGTTCTCGCGCATGTGGCGCAGGAAGCCCTCCTCGAAGGCGCCGACGTCACTGACGGCGATATTGTCGAGATAGCCGTTCACGCCGCAGTAGATCACCACCACCTGTTCTTCCGTCTTCAGCGGCGAGAATTGCGGCTGCTTGAGCAACTCGGTCAGCCGGGCGCCGCGGTTCAGCAAGCGCTGGGTGGCTGCATCGAGATCGGAACCGAACTGGGCGAACGCCGCCATCTCACGGTACTGGGCCAACTCGCCCTTGATCTTGCCGGCAACCTGTTTCATCGCCTTGACCTGTGCGGCCGAGCCGACGCGCGACACCGACAGACCGACGTTCACCGCCGGGCGGATGCCCTGATAGAACAGGTCGGTTTCCAGAAAGATCTGGCCGTCGGTGATCGAGATCACGTTGGTCGGAATGAACGCCGACACGTCATTGCCCTGGGTTTCGATGACCGGCAACGCGGTCAGCGATCCGCCACCGTTGTCTTCATTAAGCTTGGCAGCCCGCTCCAGCAGCCGCGAATGCAGATAGAACACGTCACCCGGATAGGCTTCACGTCCCGGCGGGCGGCGCAGCAGCAACGACATCTGACGGTAGGCAACCGCCTGCTTCGACAGGTCGTCGTAGCCGATCAGCGCATGCATGCCGTTGTCGCGGAAATACTCGCCCATGGTGCAGCCGGCAAACGGCGCCAGATACTGCAGCGGCGCCGGGTCGGAAGCGGTGGCGGCGACGATGATGGAGTATTCCAGCGCACCGTTTTCCTCCAGCACCTTGACGAACTGGGCAACCGTCGAGCGCTTCTGGCCGCAGGCGACATAGACGCAGTAGAGTTTGTCGTTCTCCGGTCCGTTCACGTGGATCGGCTTCTGGTTGAGGATGGTGTCGAGGATCACCGCGGTCTTGCCGGTCTGGCGGTCGCCGATGATCAGCTCGCGCTGGCCGCGGCCGATCGGGATCAGCGCATCGATGGCCTTCAGGCCTGTCGACATCGGTTCATGCACGGACTTGCGCGGAATGATGCCCGGCGCCTTGACGTCGACACGCTTGCGCTCGCTGGTCTTGATCGGCCCCTTGCCGTCGAGCGGATTGCCGAGCGGGTCGACGACGCGGCCGAGCAGTTCCTTGCCGACCGGCACCTCAACGATGTTGCCGGTCCGCTTGACCGTATCGCCTTCCTTGATGTCGCGGTCGGAGCCGAAGATCACGACGCCGACATTGTCGACCTCCAGGTTAAGCGCCATGCCGGCGATGCCACCGGGGAACTCGACAAGTTCACCGGCCTGCACGTTGTCCAAACCGTAAACGCGGGCAATACCGTCGCCGACCGAAAGCACCTGGCCGATTTCCGAGACCTCGGCTTCCTTGCCGAAGTCCTTGATTTGCTGTTTCAGAATTGAAGAAATTTCGGCGGCGCGGATATCCATCAGCCAACCCCTTTCATGGACGTCTTGAGGTTCTGCAATTTAGTACGAAGCGAGCTGTCGACCATCCGCGAACCGACCTTGACGATCAGTCCGCCCAGGATGGACGCATCTGTTTTGGATGCAAGTTGCACGTCGCGGCCGACGATGGCCTTGAGCGACGATTTCAACTTGGTGACCTGAGCCGCCGTCAGCTTTTCCGCCGACGTCACTTCGGCCGTTATTTCGCCGCGCGCATCGGCCACCAGCGCGCGGTAGGCGGAGATCATGGCGGAGATGGCGAACAGCCGGCGGTTGGCCGCGGCCAGCCTGATGAAATTGGCCGCAAGACCGCCGATACCGGCCCTGGCGAGAATGGCGTCGATGGCGCCGCGTTGTTCGTCAGCCCCGAACACCGGGCTCGATACCAGGCGTCTGAGGTCGTCGGATTGGTCCAGCAGGTCCTGGAACGCGTTCAGGTCGTTTCCGACCGCGTCGATGGAGTCGGCCTCTGCCGCCAACTCGAACAATGCCGTCGCATAGCGACCTGGCATGCCGGAAACCGTATGTTGTTTGGCCGTCACGTCGTCAGCTCTCTACCGATCATTGAGCGCACGATGCCCGATCTCGTCGAATTGAACACCAAGCTATTGATTTATTTCAGGAAACTGACCTTGCCCAAGCCTGTGCGCAGGTCCTCCCCACTCAACCGCGCTGACCACTATCACAAGCCATTGGGCAGCGCAAGCAACGAGGCACGCCAGATTGCCGCAATCGCCCGCTCGGCACCGCCAAAAAAGCGCTCGCCCCGCGTTCGGGCACGACCCACCGAAATTTAGTAAAGCCCCCGCAGCAGTCTGTCGATGTAGTCCAGCTCGATCCGCGGTCGTTGCGGGTTGTTGGCCCGCGAACGCAGCGTTTCCAGGATCCGCCGTGCCCGCTCCACCGCCGCCTCGCTGGGGACCATGCTGCGGTTCGGCCCGAAGTCCTCGCCGCGGCGCGCCCGCGGCCGGCCCAGTGGATCGTCACGATTGCCGCGCGCCTCGCCATCGCGACCGAAATTGCCGGCCGAGCCGGTGCCCTGCTGCTGCATCTGCCGGGCCATGCTCTGGGCGCCCTCGCGCAGGCCGTCCATGGCCTCGCCCTGCTGTGACAGCGCATTGGGCTTGTCGCCTTCGCGCAGCGCGCCCTGGGCATCGCGCATCGCGCCCTTTGAACTGTCCAGGCCGCCGGGCACGTCCATGCCCTGCTGATTGAGCTGCTGCATCAACTGGTCGAGCATGCGCTCCAGCGATCCCTGCTGGTTGGCGAGGCTGTCCTGCCGGTCGCCGGGCTGATTGTTGCGTCTGGCCTGGTCGTCGCCCGGTTGCTGCTGAGACTGCCCGCTCTGGCCATCCGGCATCTGGAACGTCTCATCCATCAGTTGCTGCTGACGCCGCATCATCTCGCCCAGTTCGCGCATCATCTTCTGCATCGCCGAATTGGCTTGCGGATTGGACTGCTGGGCAATCCCGGGCTGCAGGTTCTTCATCAGGTTCTCAAGCTGCGACAACATCTCCTGGGCAGCGTCGCGGGCCCCGGACTTGGCCAGGTTCTCGATCATATCCAGCATCCGCTGCAGGTCCTGCGACTGCACCATCTGGCTGGGATCGACCTGTTGCGGCTGCATTTGCTGGCCGTTCTGCATGGCTTCCTGCATCTGCCGCGCCATCGCCTCGAGATACTCGTTCAGCGCCTCGCGCATCTGCTGCATCAGCTCGGCGATTTTCTCCTGGCTGGCACCCTCGGCCAGGGCCTGCTGCAGCTGCTTGCGCAGGGCCTCCAACTTCTTCAGCGCTTCGCTCAGATCGCCGTCCTCGATCGACACCGCAAGGTCCCACATCAGCTTGACGATGTCCTTGAGCTCATCGGGTTCGCCGGCGTCATAGAGCCGGCTTGCCACCATCCGCACGCCGAGATAGTGCGCACTCTTTTCGATCAGCCCCTCAGGCCAGACCATCAGGCCCGACAGCGCCCGCACGATCACACCCTTCTCGCCGGGATAGCGCACCAGGTTGCGGCGCTGTTCGATGATCACCCGCGCCATCAGCTTGCGGAAGTCGCGTTCCGGCAATTTGAACACCATCGGCTCGCTGACGCCCGGCTGGCCGGCCTGGTCCCTGGCCCGCAGCCGCATTTCGACCTCCATCCCGGCCCAGGGATGTTCGGTGAAATCCATGAACGCCCGGCCATCCGCCGTTCGCGGGTTGAGCTTTTGCAGCGCCACCTGCGATTCCGGCGCCGGAAACTGCAGCGAGCCCTGATCGGCCGCGCCGGCGATGACGGCAGGCGCCCCGCGCAACTTGAACTCGGCAACCAGGCTGCTGACGCCATAATCGTCCGACGCCTTCCACGGCACCGCAAACCCGCCCGATGGCGTCGGCGCCAGCGCCC
>JAHEJE010000159.1:5433-7047 GCA_024639035.1 Alphaproteobacteria bacterium | reverse complement strand
CCTGGTCGAGCCAGGCAATGACAAGCAACGGTAGTCAGTTTCGTCCCGCCCGCAACCCCTCAAGCCAGCACACTGCCAGCCCGGCCAGCAGTCCCCAGAATGCTGCGCCGACGCCGAACAGGCTGAGCCCCGAAGCCGTCACCGCAAAAGTCACCACCGCCGGCAAATGCTTGTCCGGTTCGCCCATCGCACCCGCCAGAGCCCCGACGAGCGGGCCGATCAGCGCCAGCCCGGCCACCGTGGCGATGAACGCTGCGGGCATCGCCAGCATGATCGAAACAAGCGCCGCGCCGGCCACCGCCAGTGCGAGGTAGAAACCGCCGTAGAACAGACTGGTCGGCCAGCGCTTGTTCGGATCAGGATGGGTGTCATCGCCGGCGCAGATCGCTGCGGTGATCGCCGCCAGGTTCGACGTGTGCGCCCCCAACGGCGCGGTCACCAGCGATGCAATACCGGTCACCAGCAGCGACGAACGCACCGGCGGCTCGTAGCCGGCGGCTTTCAGCACGGCGAACCCCGGCAGGTTCTGCGACGCCATGGTGACGACATACAGCGGCACGCCGAGACCGATCAGCGTGGCGGCATCGAACTGCGGCGTGATCAGCACGAACCGCGGCAGCCCGAGCGGCCCTTCGACCGGCCCGTTGAGGCCAAGCGCGTAAACCAGCACCGCACCCGCCGCCAGCACCACCAGCACGGCACCGGCGGGGGAGACCAGTCGCACCACAAAAAACCCAACCACCAGCGGCAGCACCAATGCCGGCGTCTGCGGCAGATGCGAAAACACCGCCATCACGAAGCTGAGCAGCACGCCGGCGAGCATCGCCGAGGCAATCGCTGTGGGAATGCGGGCGATGAGATTGCCCAGCGGCTTGACCAGCCCGGTGGCGATGATCAGCGCCGCCGCCAGCAAGAATGCGCCGACCGCCGCCTCGATGCCGATGCCGCTGGTGGCGCCGATCAGGGCCGCCCCCGGCGTCGACCAGGCGGTGATGATCGGCATCTTGTGCAGCCATCCCAGCACCGCACTGGTGCCGGCCATCGCCAGGCACAGCGCCGCCACCCACGACGAGGTCTGGTCCGGTGTCGCGCCGACCGCCTGTGCTGCCGCCAGCACGATCGCCACCGAGCCGCCGAACCCGACCAGCGTCGCGATCAGCGCGTTGCTGACGACCGACATCCTCATGCAGCGTCTCCCGCATGGCGAGCAATCACCACCTTGGTATCGCCGTACAGCCGTTCATTGCAGATCCGCAGCGCCTGCGGCATGGCGATATCGGCGTGTGCCGCCTCCTCGATGACCACCACGGCGTCAGCCGCCAACCATCCGCCGTCGACCAGGCCGGCGAGCGCCTTGTCCGCCAGGCCTTTGCCATAGGGCGGGTCGGCGAAAACCAGGTCGAACGGCGGCTGCGGCGCACAGCGTCCCAGCCTGCCGGCATCGCGCCGCCATATCTTGCACCGCCCGATCAGCCCCAACTGATCGGCGTTCTGGCGAATTGTGCCGCGCGCCGTGCTCGCCTCTTCGATGAACTGGGCAAACCGGCCCCCGCGTGACAGCGCTTCAAGCCCCAAGGCTCCCGATCCGGCGAACAGATCGAGCACCCGCGCCCC
>JAHEJE010000159.1:0-5333 GCA_024639035.1 Alphaproteobacteria bacterium | reverse complement strand
TCAAGCTTGCGCGCCAGTTCGCCATCGTTGGTCAACAGCAGCAGGCCCTCGGTATTGAGGTCCAGCCGGCCGACCGAAACCACCCGCGGCAGTTCGGTGCGCAGGGCATCGAACACCGACCGGCGCCCTTTTTCATCACGGTGTGACACCACCAGACCCGCCGGTTTATGGTAGCGCCACAGCCGCCGAGGTTCCTTTTGCGGCAGCGGCTTGCCGTCGACGACGACCGTGTCGCTTTCGCCGACAACGACCGCCGGCGAGGTCAATGTCTTGCCGTTCAGCGCCACCCGTCCGGCTTCGATCCAGCGTTCGGCCTCGCGCCGCGAGCACAGCCCGGCCCGCGCCATCACCTTGGCGATACGTTCGCCCTTGGGCGCGTTGCGGCTGTCCGTCGTATCGGTCATGCTTCCAGATAGACCGAATTTCCGCTTCGCGCCATATCCGGGTTTTCATTGCTGCTGGAACATGCGAAGACCGCGCGATGCCAGACACCATTCAATCGGCCATGGACCTTGCTCTGAAAGAAGCCCGCGCTGCGGCCGATCGCGGCGAGGTGCCGGTCGGCGCCGTCGTCACCGGGTCCGGCGGTGCGGTCATCGCCAGTGCCGGCAACCGCACCATCGAGCTGCACGACCCCACCGCCCATGCCGAACTTCTGGTCATCCGCAAAGCGGCCGCAGTCCTCGGCAGCGAACGGCTGACCGGCTGCGATCTCCATGTCACCCTGGAGCCCTGCGCCATGTGCGCCGCGGCGATATCGTTTGCCCGTATCCGCCGGCTCTATTTCGGCGCCGGCGATGCGAAGATGGGTGCGGTGGAGCACGGCCCGCGCTTTTTCACCCAGGCCACATGTCACCACGCCCCCGACGTCTACAGCGGCATTGGCGAAACCCGGGCAAAGGCGCTGCTGGTCCAGTTCTTCAGGGAACGGCGTTAACGCTATCTCGGGCGGCGCGCGCAACTTCGTCTAAAATTCACTGCGGTTGTTTAGCAGTTGGTTCAAGTTTGTCGGATAGTGTGCCGCTGTGTAAATAGGGAGCACAAGATGACAAGTCTTTTGAAGTTCGTCCACGATGAAACCGGGGCCACGGCGATTGAATACGCCCTGATCGCTGCTGCAACCGGTCTGGCGCTGGTCGCCACGCTTCCGCTGATTTCCACCAACCTCAGCAGTCTGTATTCCAGCCTCGCCTCCGGCATGAACTGATCATTGTTGCCGCGTCAGGGTGCGCCTGACCGCATCGCGCCAGCCGGCTTGTTTCCTGGCGCGCGTTTCTTCGTCCATCGCCGGCTCGAACTGCCGGTCCAGAGCCCAGGTCCCGGAGAATTCCTTCGGCGCCGGATAGAGCCCGCCCTTTAACCCGGCCAGATAGGCCGCACCCAGCGCCGTCGTCTGAAGAACCTGCGGCCGGTCCACCCGGGCGTCCAGCAGGTCGGCCAGGCGCTGCATCGTCCAGTCCGATGCCACCATCCCACCATCAACGCGCAGCACGGTCTCGCTCGCATTCGCCCAGTCGTTCGTCATCGCCTGCAACAGGTCGCGGGTCTGGTGGCACACCGCCTCAAGTGCCGCCCGGGCGATCTCCGGCCGGCCCGTGCCGCGGGTCAGGCCGTAAATCGCGCCGCGGCATTCGGCGTCCCAGTAAGGCGCTCCCAATCCGGTGAATGCCGGCACCAGATAGACCTCCTGTTGGCCATCGGAAAGTGCCGCAAGCTCGCCCGACTGCGCCGCATCGTCGATGATCCCAAGCCCGTCCCGCAGCCATTGCACGGCGGCGCCGGCGACAAATATCGAGCCTTCGAGAGCGTAGGTCGTCTCGCCATCGAGCTGATAGGCGATCGTCGTCAGCAGCCGGTTCTTCGACGCCACCGCGGTCCGCCCCGTGTTCAGCAGGGCAAAACAGCCGGTGCCGTAGGTCGCCTTCATCATGCCCGGTTCGAAACAGGCCTGGCCGACCGTTGCCGCCTGCTGGTCGCCGGCAATGCCGCAGACCGGTATCGCCGCCCCGAGGATGTCGGCCTGCATGGTTCCGAACCCGGCCGAACAATCCTTCACCTCGGGCAAGAGCTGTCGCGGAATCCGCAGCAGGTCCAGCAACGTCGCGCTCCAGTCTCCTTGATGAATGTCGTACAGCATGGTCCGGCTGGCGTTGGTGGCATCGGTGGCGTGCACCTTGCCGCCGGTCAGGCGCCACAGCAGGAAACTGTCGATAGTGCCGAACGCCAACTGCCCGGCCTCGGCGGCCTGCCGGGCGCCGTCGACAGTGTCGAGGATCCAGGCGATCTTGGTGGCCGAGAAATAAGGATCGAGCAGCAGCCCGGTGCGCCGGCTGATCTCGGCTTCATGGCCGGCCGCCTTCAGTTCCTCGCACAGCGGCGATGTGCGTCGGTCTTGCCAGACAATGGCGTTGTACACCGGCTTGCCGGTCCGCCGGTCCCACACCACCGTCGTCTCGCGCTGGTTGGTGATGCCGGCCGCCTCAATGTCGCCGGCGCCGATCCCGGCGGCGTCGATCGCCGTTCTGCAGGTCGCCACGGTGGTGGACCAGATATCTTCCGGGTCATGCTCGACCCAGCCCGGATGCGGGTAGTGCTGGGTGAACTCCTGCTGGCCAACGCCGCAGACCTTGAGATCGCCATCGAACACCAGAGCCCGCGACGATGTCGTGCCCTGATCGATGGCAAGAACGTAGCCGCTCATCGCTGTGTCATCCTCATGTTATGCCCGGACCCGTTCGTTGCCCGGATCGTAGGGGCTCGGCGCGATCACTTCGGCCGCAATTGTATCGCCCAGAATGTCGACGGCGACAGCTGTTCCGACCGCCGCAATATCCACATCGACGAACGCATAGGCAAGGTTCTTGCCGATCCGGTGGCCCCAGTCGCCCGAGGTCACCGTGCCGGCCACGCGCCCGTCGACGATCACCGATGCACCGCCGTGCGCCGGGGCATGTGTGCAGTCGACCTGAAGCGTGACCAGCCGCTTGCCGGCGCCTCCGGCCGTGCGCTCTGCAAGGGCGGCCTTGCCGACGAAATCGCCCTTGCCCATGCTGACAAACCGGTCCAGCCCGGTCTCGAAGGGATCGAACTCGGTCAGGATGTCGGATTTCCAGTGCAGATAGCCTTTCTCCAGCCGCATCGAGTCCACCGCCCGCGCCCCGAACAGCCTCAGCCCAAGCGCCTCACCTGCTGACCGCAAGGCCAGATAGGCGGCATAGAGCTGGGTGTTGGGCACGTGGATCTCATAGGCCAGTTCGCCGGAAAAACTCACCGCCATAACCACCGCCGGGGCGATGCCGATGAAACAGCTGCGCACCGACAGCCATGGAAATGCGTTCTTCGACCAATCCGCCCGGCTGACCGCCGCCATCACCATGCGCGACTTCGGCCCGGCCAGCACCAGGATCGTGTGCTCGTTGGTCAGCGAGCGGATGCCGACATCCTCGCCCGGCGCCACATGGGCCGTCAGCCAGTCCATGTCGTGATACTCCGCCGCCGCCGCCGAGCCGTACCAGATGCGCCCGTCCGGCAGGTTGGCGATGGTCGCCTCGGTTTTGACCATGCCGTGGTGATTCAGCAGGTAGGCCAGGCCGACCCGGCCGCGCGTGCGGTTCAGCCGGCCGCAGATCATCCGGTCGAGAAAGCTTTGAGCATCGCTGCCCGAAATCTCGAACCGGTTGAACCCGTTCACCTCGCACAGCCCGACAGTGTCGCGCACGTTCGCGACCTCTCCCGCAACAACGTCGAAGGTCTCGTCGAACCGGAACCCCAGGCTCGGATGAAAGTCGGCCGCCGGCTTGATGTAGTCGACCCGCTCCCAGCCGTTGACCACGGTGAACTCGGCCCCCTCAGCCGCCAGCACCGGGGTCAGCGGCGTGGTCTTGATCGGCCGTCCGGCCGGCCGGTGCTCATGCGGAAAGTGGAAGCGGAATTCGTTCTGATAGTCCTCGATCGCCTTCAGTGCCGTCAGCTCCACATTGCCGTGGCCGGTAAACCGGCGCGGGTCGAGGCACCAGGTGTCGTAGCAGGCCTCGCCATGGACGATCTGCTGGGCCAGCAGCCAGCCATGGCCGCCGCCCTCGCCGACCCCGGCCCTGAGGCCGACGATGCAGAAGGCGTTGCGCTTGCCCGGCACCGGCCCGACCAGCGGCGCCCCGTCGATGGTGTAGGTGATCGGCCCGTTGACCACCGTATGGATGCCCGCCTCCATCAGCGCCGGCATCCGTTCGAAGGCCCCTTCGAGGACGTCCGTCACCCGGTCGAGGTCGTCCGGGCACAGCGCATTGGTAAAGTCCGGGTCGATGCCGTCCATGCCCCAGGTCTTGCAGCCCTGTTCGTAGAAGCCGAGCAGCAGGCCCTGTTTTTCCTGCCGGCAGTAGTAGTCGCTGATCGGACAGCGCAGCAAGGGCATCCGGTGCCCGGCATCGATGATCTGCTGGATCGGCTCGGTGAGGAAGTACTGGTGCTCCATCGACGCCACCGGATGTTGCACGCCCATCATCGCCGCCACCTCGTTGACCCGGTAGCCGCCGGCATTGACCACGATCTCACAGGCGATGTCGCCCTTTTGCGTATGCACCGTCCAGGTGTGATCGCGGTGCTGGGTCAGCCCGGTCACCGGCGTATGCCGGTACACCGTAGCCCCCGCCGTGCGCGCCCGCCGGGCCAACGCCTGGCACAGTTGTGCCGGATCGATGTCGCCGTCGAGCGGATCCCACAGCCCGCCCAGCAGGTTGTCGGTCGAAATCAACGGATGACGCCGGGCGCATTCGGCGGCATCGATCACCTCGAAATGCACATCCATGCCGCGCGCCATCGAGGCGAAATGGCGGTAGCCGTCCATCTGCGCCTCGGTATTGGCCAGCCGGATGCCGCCGTCGGCATGGTGGTAGTTGATCGGGTAATCCGGATCCTCGGCAAGCTCCTTGTACAGCCGGATCGAATGGGATTTCAGTCCGACCATGGTCTGGTTCATGCCGAAATTGGTCACCTGAGCCGCCGAATGCCAGGTCGTCCCGCTGGTCAGTTCGTCGCGCTCGATCAGCACCACATCGCTCCAGCCTTCCTGGGTCAGATGGTACAGCGTCGAACAGCCGGCGATGCCGCCACCGATAACCACGGCCCGGGTTTGTGTCTTCATGTCGTGTCTCCGAACGCGATAGTGCGAACCGCATCGGAAAGGCTTCTCGCCCCGATTGTCAATCGCTGATTGCCAGCCTGTGCGCCCTGAGCTTGCGGAAAAACGGTTCGTGGTGGTCGAGCAATGGGCGCAGGCGCGGATCCGCCGCCGCCCGGCGCGCGAACTCATCGGCCTTGCGCGCCGCCTCGTCGGC
>JAHEJE010000158.1 GCA_024639035.1 Alphaproteobacteria bacterium | reverse complement strand
AGGAGATCGTCGAGATCCTGATCGGTCATCACGCCAACCGCGACACCGACATCGAGGTGCTGCGCGAGCTGATCCCGATGGCAAAGATGCGTTACCAGTCGAACCAGCGCAAAGACCGTTTGTCAGCATTGCGGGCCAAGGATCCATCGGAGCAGAACATCGGCATCGACACCCCGGTGCCGTATCGTTCGTCGGATCTGATGTCGCTGATCGAGGAATTTATCGGCAAGCTCGATCTGAAGGGCGGTCTCGGTCCCTACAAGCGGATCAAGGCGCGGCTGGAAACGGTATCGCGCGATCCGCGCTATGCTTTCATGTTCGGCTCGCTGACGGTGCAGGACACCATGGCCGAGGTTCTCGGGCGAATTTTCCGCGTGCCGGTCGACAAAAAGCCGATCACCATTCTGGAACTCGGCGGGCTGCCGTCAGAAATCATCAACGTGGTGGTATCGGTGCTGGCCCGGCTGGCGTTCGATTTCGGGCTCTACAGCGGCGGACGGGTGCCGATCACCTTTGTGTGCGAAGAGGCCCACCGCTACGTGCCGATCGACAAATCCGGTGGCTTCGAGCCGACCAAGCGGGCGATCTCGCGGATCGCCAAGGAAGGCCGCAAGTATGGCGTTTCGCTGTGCATCGTCACCCAGCGTCCGGCCGAACTGGACCCGACCATTCTGTCCCAGTGCAACACGATCTTTTCGATGCGACTGTCGAACGAGCGCGACCAGGAAATCCTGAAGGCCGGCATTTCCGATGCTGCGGCCAGCCTGCTTGAGTTCATGCCGACCATGGGCGCTGGCGAGGCGGTGACGTTCGGCGAGGGTGTCGCCCTGCCGACGCGGATCAAGTTCGATCTGCTGCCGGGCCATGCCCTGCCGCACAGCAATACCGCGTCGTTCACCGAGAACTGGAACAAGGAATTGCCGCCGGAAGGCTTTCTGCAGGATGTCGTGGCGCGTTGGCGCATGCAGCAGTTGCAGCCGAACCAATGCGCCCCGGCTCAGCCCGCTCACGCCCAGCGGGCTCCAGCCCCGCAACCTGCAGCGGCCCCGCAACCTGCGGCGGCCCCGCAACCTGCGGCGGCCCCGCAACCTGCGGCGGCCCCGCAACAAGCAGCCGCACCGCAACCGGCTGTAGCACACCAGCATGCCGCCGCTGCTCCGCAACAGCCCGCACCGGCGGCACCGGCGCCGCAACCTGCCATGGCCCCGCAACCCGCCCCGGCGGCGCAGCCGACGGTAGCCCAGCAACAGGCCGCCGTTCAGCAATCTATTGCGCCGCAGCAACCTGCAATGACCCCGCAACCTGCGGCGGCACCGCAAGCTACCGCGGCACCGCAACCTGCGGCGGCACCGCAAGCTGCGATTCCAGCCGGATTGCAGCCGCCGATGCCGGCCGAGCCGCAACAGGTGGGCGCGCGATCATCGATCCTGAAAAAGCCGATTGCGCTCGATGCCGAGCCCGGCAGCCAGCAGAAGGAAAGCCTGGCGTCGCTGCTGCGCAGAGCCCAGGGGTAAAGAACTTTTCAGCCGCGCTGGCGCAGCGCGCCGTCGACATAATCGAACACCGAACCGTTGGCCTTGCACTGCGGCGCAAACAGCGCCAGTGAGGCATCGGCAAGCTGGGCCGGTGTCGGCAGGGTGCCGGGGTCTTCGCCCGGCATCGCCTGGGCGCGCATCGCGGTACGGATCGGGCCGGGGTTCAGCAGGTTGACGCCGAGCGCGCTGGTTTCGTTTTCACTGGCATAGGTCTTGACCAGGGCTTCGAGGGCGGCCTTGGAGATCGAGTAGACACCCCAATAGGCGCTGAATTTGTAGGCGGCGGCGGACGACACGAACACCGCCCGCCCGGCATCGGATTTCTGCAACAGCGGATCGAGGGCGCGGATAAGGCGCCAGTTGGCCGTCACGTTCACCGCCATGACGTTGTCCCAGACTTTTGGCTCGAGATGTCCAAGCGGCGTCAGCTTGCCCAGAACGCCGGCGTTGCCGAACAGGATGTCCAGCTTGCCCCAGCGCTCGAAGATCGCCGCGCCGAGCCGGTCGATAGCCGGATAGTCGGTGATGTCGGCGGGAACCAGCGTCGCCGATCCGCCGCCGGCGGCGATTTCGTCGTCGAGCTCTTCGAGGCCGCCGGTGGTGCGCGCCACGGCGATGATGTGGGCGCCCTGGGCGGCAAGTGCCCTGGCAAAGGCATAGCCGATGCCGCGCGATGCTCCGGTGACGACCGCGACCCGGCCTGCAAGCGGCTTTGTCATCTCGAAATTCCTTTGGCGTTACCCGACTTCGGCGAGCAGTGAAAGCTGTTGCCCGCCCTTGCCGGCCTGATCGAGCTGATCGGTGAGCGTGGTGGGGTAGTCGCCGGTGAAGCAATGGTCGGTGAATTGCGGGCAACTGCTGTCGCGGGCATCGAACCCGACCGAACGGTACAGGCCGTCGATCGAAACGAAGGCCAGGCTGTCGGCGCCGATGAAGTCGCGCATCTCGTCGAGCGAGTGGGTGGCGGCCAGCAGCGAGCGCTTGTCGGGCGTGTCTATGCCGTAGAAATCCGGGTGGGTGATCGGCGGACTGGCGACCCGCAGGTGCACTTCGCGGGCGCCGGCATCGCGCATCATCTGGACGATCTTGACCGAGGTGGTGCCGCGCACGACGCTGTCGTCGACCAGGACGATGCGCTTGCCGGTGACCACGGCGCGGTTGGCATTGTGTTTGAGCTTGACGCCGAGGGCGCGGATTTGCTGGGTCGGCTCGATGAAGGTGCGGCCGACATAATGGTTGCGGATGATGCCGAGTTCGAACGGGATGCCCGATGCCTGGGCATAGCCGATCGCCGCCGGCACGCCGCTGTCGGGCACCGGGATCACGACATCGGCCGCAACCGGGGTTTCCTCGGCCAGTTGCATGCCCATCTGGCGGCGCACGTCATACACCGAACGGCCGGCCAGCACGCTGTCGGGCCGCGAGAAATAGACGTACTCGAAGATGCACAGCCGTTCGGGCATGCGCGGAAACGGCCGCAGCGACTCGATGCCGTCTTCGGTGATCACCACCACCTCGCCGTTCTCGATCTCGCGCACGAACCGGGCGCCGATGATGTCGAGGGCGCAGGTCTCCGAGGCCAGGATATAGGCCCCGTTCAATTCGCCGAGAACCAGCGGCCGGATGCCATGCGGATCGCGCGCGCCGATCATCTTCTTGTTGGTCAGCGCGATCAGCGAGTAGGCGCCCTCGAGCGCCCTGAGCGCATCGATGTAGCGCTCGACGATGCGCGGTTTGCGCGAATGGGCCACCAGATGCAGGATGACCTCGGTGTCGGACGTCGATTGGCAGATGGCGCCGTCGGCGATCAGGTCGCGGCGCAGCGCCAGGCCATTGGTGATGTTGCCGTTGTGGGCGATGGCCAGACCGCCGGTCGCCAGTTCGGCGAACATCGGCTGGACATTGCGCAGGATGGTGCCGCCGGTCGTCGAATACCGCACATGGCCGACGGCCGTACGCCCGGCCAGGCGTTCGATGGTCGAGGCTTTTGAGAAGCTGTCACCGACCAGGCCGATCCGGCGCTCGGCGTGGAACCGGCCGCCATCGTAGGAGACAACCCCGGCGGCCTCCTGGCCACGATGCTGCAGGGCGTGCATGCCAAGTGCTGTGAGGGCGGCGGCGTCGTCGTGACCGAAGACGCCGAACACACCGCATTCCTCGCGCAGCGTATCGCCATCCAAGTCGAAGCCGTCGACATCTGGATGTTGCGTATCGTCAGTCATGGTGCACCCGTCCTCGCCGATAAAGTTATCGCACCTACTCAAACGCCAGGGTCTGGACCCTAGAGCACTTTTCGATCATACGGAATCGCTTGACCGGATTTCCGCGTCTGCTGGCTAGGCATGGTCGGCGCCGCGGTCTGGTTGACCGCAAGCCGGGCATGGTGACCTCCAGGAGGCGCGGAAATCCGGTCAAGCGATTCCGTATGATCGAAAAGTGCTCTAGTTGTTCGTACCACCCTGCGTGCCTTCGATAAGCTGGTCAATCTGACGTTGCTGATTTGCTTTATAACCCTCATCGCCGGTCTGTTCGATTGTATCCGATCCGCCGCTGGCGTCCTGATTGCCGACGTAGGTCTTGCCCTCGAGCGTCTCGGCGATGTCTGGCGGCAGGAAGGAAATAATCATCTGGCCGACGCTCTCGATCACCGGCAGCGAGCGCGCCGTGCGCACCCAGTCCTCGCGCTTGTCGAGCGGGATCAGCCAGATGTAGAACAGGTAGGCAACCACCACCAGGATCAGCCCGCGGCCGAGGCCGTAGGCAAAGCCGAGTGTGCGGTCGAAGCCGCCGATGGCCGAATCGAGCACCATGTCGGCCAGCTTCACACTGATCACCGACATGATGATCAGCACGATCAGGAAGGCGATGCCGCCAACCGCGATCTTCGAGATCAGCTCGTTGTTGGTGTAGGGCTGGGCGAGATTGACCAGTTCGGGACTTAACACGGCAAAGAACGCCGCCAGCGCCGCCGCACCCCAGGCCACCAGCGACAGCACTTCGCGGGTGAAGCCGCGCATCAGCGCCAGCAGTCCGGAAATCAGCATGATGCCGGCCAGGATGAAATCGAGAATCTGGAAGGGCATCGTGCCTCGTCTCCGCCAGAAAAAGCCATTGACCCCGGTGAATGGCGAGGCATTCAGGCATCGCGCACCACAGACTTTCAGCCCGCCCGCTGGCTTTGTCGGCCATCGTGCCGGGCTCTATCGGATCGTATTACTCACTCACGGCCCGCGAGTCCAGCAATCCAAGCAGCCAGTCCCGCGACATCTTCAAGCGGTTTGTGGGTCATCCCGGCCGGCTGCGGGGCATCGCTGGCGGCTGCGATCACGCCGAGCCCGAGGCCGAGTTTGGCCGCCTCCTTGAGCCGCAGACCCGCCTGGCCGATCGGCCGGATGGCGCCGGACAGGGCAATTTCGCCGAAAAACACCGCATCGACCGGCAGTGGCGCACCGCTCAGCGAAGAAATCAGGGCCGCCGCGACGGCAAGGTCGGCACCGGGCTCGCGCACCCTGACCCCGCCGGCGACGTTGAGATAGACGTCATGCCCGCCAGTCGAAATTCCGGCCCGGGCTTCGAGCACGGCAAGCACCATCGCCAGGCGATTCGCGTCCCAGCCGACCACCGCCCGGCGCGGCGTGCCCAGCGCCGACGGCGACACCAGGGCCTGAACCTCGAGCAGCAGCGGCCGCGTACCCTCGAGCCCGGCGAACACGGCAGAGCCGGGGGTTCCCGCCTCGCGGCTGCCCATGAACAGGCGCGACGGGTTGGCGACCTCGGCCAGGCCGCCATCGGACATCTCGAACACGCCGATCTCGTCGGTCGGGCCGAAACGGTTCTTGACCGTGCGCAGGATGCGGAACTGGTGACCCCGGTCGCCCTCGAAATAGAGCACCGCATCGACCATGTGCTCGATGACCTTGGGCCCGGCGATCTGGCCGTCCTTGGTGACATGGCCGACCAGCAGCACGCAGGAGCCCGTGTGCTTGGCAAAACGGATCAGCGCCTCGGCCCCGGCGCGCAGTTGCGAGACGGTGCCGGGGCTGGAATCGATCACCGGCGACCATAAGGTCTGGATCGAATCGATCACCACGACCGCCGGCGGCCGGCCTTCGGAAATGGTGGCGACGATATCGGCGACGTTGGTCTCGGCCAGCAGCAGCACGTTGGCATCGTCCAGGCCGAGGCGCACCGCACGAAGCCGCACCTGGTCGATGGCTTCCTCGCCGGAGATATAGATGACCCGCTCACCGCGCCGGGCCAGCCCGGCCACCGCCTGCAACAGCAATGTCGACTTGCCGATGCCCGGATCGCCGCCGATCAGCACCCCGGAGCCGGCGACCAGCCCGCCGCCGGTGGTCCGGTCCAACTCGCCGATGCCGGTCTCGAGCCGCGGCGGGGCAGGGGTGTTGCCCTGAAGGCCGACCAGCTTGGCGCTGCGGCCCTTCGGCATTACCGCGCCGCGGGCGCCCGCCACCGGAGCGGGTGCGGCTTCCTCGATGATCGAGTTCCATTCGCCGCACCCCTCGCAGCGCCCGGCCCACTTGGAGGTGACTGCGCCGCAGGACTGGCAGACGAATTTCGATGCGAGCTTGACCACGGCGCCGGGTTCCGAATCTTGTTTCCAACGGATGATGATTTATAGAACAAAGAGGGAACTTTGTCGAGAACAAGGTTGCCGCCCGGTTGAAAACGGCTTAGCAGAGCCGGTGATGTCTCAGATTGTCCAATCGATCATGCGTTTGGTACGGCCGGACCGGGCGCGGACCTATGTCGTGCTGAAGGAGCACGGCCTGGCCTATGGCCGGGTGCCCAAGGCGGCCAATTCGTCGATCAAGCTCAGCCTGCACGACACGCTGATGGGCGAGCAGAAAGTGGTCAAGGACGTCAACACCGACCGCTTCTGGCGCGAGTTTCCCGGCGGCCGGGCCGATCTGCTGACGGCGGGGGAACTGGCGAAGCAGTACCCGGATGCCTTCGTGTTCACCTTCACCCGCAACCCGTTCGCCCGCGTCGCCTCGTGCTATTACGACAAGATCGCCCTGCGCAAAAAGCCATTGTCCGGGTTCTATGCCCGCAACGGGTTTGCCAAGGACATGAGCTTTTCAGCCTTTGTTGAAAAGGCGGTCGGATTTTCCGACGCGACGATCGACAAGCACCTGGAGAGCCAGGTCAGCGTGCTCAGCCACAAGGGCCGGCTGGTGCCGGAATTTATCGGCCGGGTCGAGACCATTGCCGAGGACTGGGCCCGGCTGCAGGCCGAAGCCCGCCAGCGCTGCCGCATCGAGCTCACCCGCATGCGCGACATCCACAACACCAGGACGAGGCGACCGCCGACGGGCGAGGTGTTCAGCGACGCCGGGTTGGTGCGGCTGGTCGAGGAGAGATACGCGGCGGATTTCGAGGCATTCTATCCCGGGCGCGAGATGCCGGAGTAGAAAGCTCCTTCCCCCAGAAAGGGGGAAGGTCGGGATGGGGGTTGATGGCGGTGGCACTTTCACCGGAGTCGACAAGACGCACCGCAATCAATC
>JAHEJE010000157.1 GCA_024639035.1 Alphaproteobacteria bacterium | reverse complement strand
CCAATGATCGCCGCCAGGCCGAGCGGCGCGGCCGCACCGCTGAGACGGTCGCAGCGTTGCTGCTGCGCGCCAAGCTGTTCCATATTCTGGAGCGCCGCGCCAAGACCCCGCGCGGTGAGATCGACATCATTGCCCGCCGTGGCCACCTGCTGGTCTTCGCCGAGGTCAAGGCCCGCGCCTCGCACGATGAAGCCATGCGCGCGATCACCCCTCATCAGGCAAGGCGCATCGGCGATGCCGCCCGCATCTGGCTGGGCCGAAACAATCTCGACACCGGCCTTCAGTGCCGCTTTGACATTATCACCGTCAGCACCTACCTGTGGCCACGGCACATACGCAACGCGTTTGCCGCCGAGCCCTGGTAGGAGCCGCAATCGGGAGGTCTGAGGTATGACGCTAAGCGTGGCCGTGCAGATGGACCACATCCGGTCCATCGATATAACCGGCGATTCCACATTCGCCCTGATGCTGGAGGCCAGCAACCGGGGCCACAGCCTGTTTTTTTACGAGCCCGACGCTCTGGCCCTCGACCACGACCGCCTGGTCGCCGCCGGACACGATGTCGAGGTGCGCGACGAGGCCGGCAACCACGCCACGCTCGGTGACCGGCGGACCGCCGATCTATCCACCATGGACGTCGTCCTGATGCGTCAGGACCCGCCCTTCGACATGAACTACATCACCGCAACCCATTTGCTCGAGCACATCCACCCCGAAACCCTGGTGGTCAATGACCCCCTGCATGTCCGCAACGCCCCGGAAAAGATCTACATCACCCGCTACCCCGACCTGATGCCGCCGACCCTGATCACCCGCGACCCGCAGGCGCTTCAGGATTTTCGCGCCACCCACGGCGATATCATCATGAAACCGCTCTACGGCAACGGCGGCGCCGGGGTGTTTCGCCTGGCCCATGGCGACGAGAACTTTGCTTCGCTTCTGGAAATGTTCACCCAGACGTTTCGTGAGGCATTCATTGTCCAGAAGTACCTGTCCGAGGTGCGCGCCGGCGACAAGCGCATCATCCTCGTCGACGGGGAAGTGGCCGGGGCCATCAACCGGGTACCGGCCGCGGGCGAAACCCGCTCCAACATGCACGTCGGCGGCCGTGCCGAGGCCACCGACCTGACCGCGCGCGAACGTGAAATCTGCAACCGCATCGGCCCGGACCTCAAGCAGCGCGGTCTGATCTTCGTCGGCATCGACGTCATCGGCGATTTCATGACCGAGATCAACGTCACCTCACCGACCGGCATCCGCGAGGTCAAGCGCTTCGGCGGCGCCGACATCGCCGCTCTGATCTGGGATGTCATCGAGGAAAAACGCCGCTGATCGATTTTTGTTCCACTATTGTTCTTGCCTTGCCAATTCCGATGTATTAACCTGCCCAAAGGTCATCATAGGGGTCGGCAATGGTCGCGCGGGTATCGACGGTATCGTTTCAGGGCATCGAGGCCAAGAGCGTCGATGTCCAGGTCCAGGTGGCATCCGGCATGGTGGCCTTCACCGTCGTCGGCCTGCCCGACAAGGCTGTAGCCGAAAGTCGCGAGCGGGTCCGCTCGGCCCTGACGGCGGTCGGTCTGTCATTGCCGGCCAAGCGCATCACCGTCAATCTGGCCCCGGCCGACTTACCCAAGGAAGGCAGCCACTACGACCTGCCGATCGCCCTTGGCCTGCTCACCGCCATGGGCATCCTGCCGGCCGATTTCATTTCCCGCTATGCCGTGCTTGGCGAATTGTCGCTGGATGGCTCGATCACCCCGGTTGCCGGCGTTCTGCCGGCGGCGGTCGCGGCCAATTCTCACGGCCTCGGCCTGATCTGCCCGCATCATTGCGGTCCCGAAGCCGCCTGGGCCGGTGAAGACCTCGACATCCTGGCGCCGAAAACCCTGATTCAGATCGTCAATCACGTCAAAGGGTCCCAGGTCCTGTCGCGTCCCGAGCCGTCCGTTGCCGTCACCCCGCCGGATCAGGTCGACCTCAGGGACATCAAGGGTCAGGAAGCCGCCAAGCGGGCGCTCGAAGTGGCCGCATCCGGCGGTCATCACATGTTGATGGTCGGTCCGCCCGGCGCCGGCAAGTCGATGCTGGCAAGCCGCCTTCCCACCATCCTGCCGCCGATGACGCCACGCGAAATGCTCGACGTCAGCATGATCAATTCGCTGGCCGGCGAGTTGACCGAGAAGGGCGTTTCCGCGCGCCGGCCGTTCCGCGACCCGCATCACTCCGCCAGCCAGGCAGCCATGGTCGGCGGTGGCCTCAAGGCCCGACCGGGCGAAATGGCGCTCGCTCACTGCGGAGTGCTGTTTCTCGACGAGTTGCCGGAGTTTCAACCCCGTGTACTGGAGAGCCTGCGTCAGCCGCTTGAAACTGCCAAGACCGCGGTTGCCCGGGTCAACTATCATGTCACCTATCCGGCCCGCTTTCAGCTGATCGCCGCCATGAACCCATGCAAATGCGGCATGGCCGGCGAACCGGGCCATGTCTGCAAGCGCGGCCCGCGCTGCGCCGGCGATTACCAGTCGCGCATTTCTGGCCCGCTGCTTGACCGCATGGATATCCATATCGACCTGCCGGCGGTGCGTGCCAGCGATCTCACTCTGCCGCCGGCTGCCGAAGGCAGTGCCGAGGTCGCGGCCCGTGTCGCCGCCGCCCGCCGTCTGCAGGCAGACCGGTTTGTCGAACTCGGCCGGCCCGATCTCCTCACCAATTCCGAGGCCGACGGCCGGTTGCTGGAAAAGGTCGCCCGACCCGAGGATGCCGCCCGCGCCCTGCTGGCCGAAGCCGCCGATGCCATGAACATGTCGGCCAGGGGTTACCATCGCGTCCTGCGCGTGGCCCGCACGCTTGCCGACTTGGACGCCAGCGAAACCATGCGCCGGGTCCACATTGCCGAAGCGGTCAGCTACCGCCAGCGCACCCTATCGCTGCGCGCCGCCGCCTGAACCCGAGGCCCGGTGCAACAAGGTCAGGCTTCACGCCAGCTAATGCTATCGCGTCGGCACCGGTGTTTCACCGCGGTAGTCATAGAACCCGCGGCTTGTCTTGCGTCCCAGCCAGCCGGCCTCGACGTACTTCACCAGCAGCGGGCACGGCCGGTACTTTGAATCGGCCAGACCGTCGTACAGCACCTGCATGATCGACAGACAGGTGTCGAGCCCGATGAAGTCGGCAAGTTCCAGCGGACCCATCGGATGACGCGCGCCGAGCCGCATGGCGGTATCGATGCCCTCGACCGTACCGACACCTTCATACAGCGTGTAGACCGCCTCGTTGATCATCGGCAACAGGATGCGATTGACGATAAATGCCGGAAAATCTTCCGAAACCGCGACCGTCTTGCCCAAAGCGCCGGCCAGTTCGCGCACCGCCTGGAAAGTTTCGTCTTCGGTCGCGATGCCGCGGATCAACTCGACGAGTTCCATCACCGGCACCGGGTTCATGAAATGAATGCCCATGAACCGTTCCGGTCGGTCGGTCGAAGCCGCCAGCCGGGTGATCGAAATCGATGAGGTGTTGGAGCCGACGATCGTGTGTTCGCTCAGCAGCGGGCAGAGTTCGGTAAAGATCCTGCGCTTGACCTCTTCGTTTTCCGAGGCGCTTTCGATGACCAGATCATAGTCGCGGAACCCATCGAGGCTTTCAACCGGCACGATCCGGTCAAGTGCCGCACTGCGCTCCTCATCCGTCAGCTTGCCGCTTCTCGCCTGGCGCTCCAGATTTCCGTTGATCGTCGCCAGTCCGGATTCGATCTGCGCCAGGTTCACGTCGTTCAAGCCGACATCGAACCCCGCCACCGCACACACATGGGCAATGCCATTGCCCATCTGGCCCGCGCCAATAACGCCTATTGTCTGGATTGCCATCTTGTACCCGTTCGCCTGCACAAACCGGTCGCGAGCCTATATCGGCTAACGGCTCGCGACAAGTTTATTTCGCACCTGCGATAAATGGTCATCCAGGTGAAGAAATCGCACAGCGCCTACAGCCCGGCCTTGGTCAGTTCGGCTTCCAATTCCGGCACCGCCTGGAACAGGTCGGCGACCAGTCCGTAGTCGGCGACCTGGAAGATCGGCGCCTCCTCATCCTTGTTGATCGCCACGATCACCTTGGAATCTTTCATGCCGGCCAGATGCTGGATCGCACCGGAAATACCCACCGCGATGTACAGGTCCGGCGCGACCACCTTGCCGGTCTGCCCGACCTGATAGTCGTTCGGCACGAACCCGGCATCGACGGCCGCCCGCGAGGCGCCCACCGCAGCGTTCAGCTTGTCGGCAATGCTTTCCAGCATGGCGAAATTCTCGCCGTTCTGCATACCCCGCCCGCCGGAGATGATGATCCCGGCCGAGGTCAGTTCCGGACGATCGGACTTCGACAGATTCTCGCTGACGTAGGTCGACAGCCCCGGATCGGCCGGCGCATCGATCTTTTCGATCGGCGCCGAACCGCCTTCGCCGGCGCCATCGAAACCGGCCGTGCGCACGGTGATGACCCGTTTGGCATCGGTGGTCTGGACGGTCTGGATCGCGTTGCCGGCATAGATCGGGCGTTCGAAGGTATCGGCCGACACCACGGCAGTGATCTCCGAGACCTGCATGACATCGAGCATGCCTGCGATGCGCGGCGTATAGTTCTTGCCATTGGTCGTCGCCGGCGCCACCAGTGTGTCGTAAGATGCCATCAGCGGCACCACCAGCGCCGCCATCGGCTCGGCCAGCGGCCGCTCGAACATGTCGGCATCGCAATGCAGCACCTTGGCCACACCGTCCAACTTGGCAGCCGCTTCCGCAGCACCATCGGCGCCCTTGCCGGCAACCAGCACATGGACATCGCTGTCGATCTGTTGCGCCGCGGTCAGCGCCTTGTGAGTGGCGTCCTTCAGTTCGGCATTGTCGTGTTCTGCAATGAGGAGCAAGGCCATGGTCAGATAACTCCCGCTTCGTTTTTCAGCTTGTCGACCAGTTCGCTGACCGACCCGAGAATCTTGCCGGCTTCGCGTTTCGGTGGCTCTGTGGTTTTGACGATCTTCAGGCGCGGCGCCACGTCAACGCCGAGGTCCGCCGGCGATTTCTCGTCCAGCGGCTTCTTCTTTGCCTTCATGATGTTCGGCAGCGATGCATAGCGCGGCTCGTTGAGGCGCAAGTCGGTGGTGGCGATGAACGGCGTCTTGACCTTGATTGTCTGCAGCCCGCCGTCGATCTCGCGGACCACTTCGACCTCGCCGCCGTCGATCTTGATGTTCGAGGCAAAAGCCGCCTGCGACCAGCCCAGCAGCGCGGCCAGCATCTGGCCGGTCTGGTTGCAGTCGTCGTCGATGGCCTGCTTTCCGAGAATGACCAGATCCGGTTTTTCTTCGTCCACGACGGCCTTCAGCAGCTTTGCCACACCAAGCGGCTCGACGTACTCGTCGTGCTTGATCAGGATGCCGCGGTCGGCCCCCATGGCAAGCGCCGTGCGAATGGTTTCCTGCGCCTGCTGCGGGCCCACCGATACCGCCACGACCTCGCTCGCGGTTCCCGCCTCGCGCAGTCGCAGCGCCTCTTCGACGCCAATCTCGTCGAACGGGTTCATTGACATCTTCACATTGGCCAACTCCACCCCGGAGCCATCGGCCTTGACCCGGATCTTGACATTGTAGTCAACGACCCGCTTCACAGCGACGAGTACCTTCATGCTAGAACTCTCTGTTAGAGTGATATCCGCTCAAGTCATCACGTGCTGCGCGCGGTTGCGCCGCGCACCCATGAAACTGCCGGACCCTAGTTTTGCTGCATTGCAGAGTCAACAAATTCACCGGCACTTCTGTGACGATTGCGACTCTGGGTCACGCCACGCCATGGCGCCCCGGCACTCAGGTTTCCTGACCGGATAACCGCGCATAAAGATGCCAGGTCGCATGCCCGAGCACCGGCAACACCACGAGCAACCCGAGAAACACCGGCAACATGGCAACGATCACCGATCCGGCAACGATCAAACCCCAACCGAGCATCACCGGTGGATTGCTCAGGACCGCCTTGAAACTGGCGATCATCGCCGACACCATATCGACCTCCCGATCGAGCAGCAGCGGCATCGCGATGACCGTTGCAGAATACAGCAGCAGCGACAGCGCCGCACCAACCACCGTGCCGACGGCAAGGAAGCCGATTCCTTCCGATGTGGTCGTCACCACTTCGAAAAACGCATCGAAACTGGAGAACGACTTGAAGCCCAGAAAGATCGCCAGCAACAGGCGGATCTGGTACATCCACATCCAGAAGATGAACAGCACCACAAACGCCATCCACCCCAGTTGGCGCTCACGTTGGCGGAACATGACCAGGAGAATGTCCTTCCAGTTCAGCGCCTCGCCCGCCGCCCGCCGCCGACTGACCTCATAAAGCCCCACGGCCACGAACGGTCCGATCAGCGGAAAACCGATCCCGATGGGAATGATCAGCCACGTCTGGCCGAGGATGGTTAGCGACGCCAGGATGATCATCCCGCCGACCGTGAATATCCCGCCGAAAAATAGCCCATACAGCGGCGCACTGACGAAATCGGAAAGCCCGGCCCTCAGCGCCGCAGCAATATCGTCAGCCACAACCTGCCTGAACTCCGGCATTTGTGGCGCTTTCTGGCGGGCCGAACCCTTAGCTGTGCTCATTGGCATCCCCTCCGCTGCAGATCCTCAGCTATTCTACTGGCGAACTGCGTAACAGGATACCGCGAATCTCCCGGCACGAATTGATCTAGAGCACTTTTCGATCATACGGGATCACTTGATGGAGCCAAATTCGTTCATATGGCAGGCGCGGTGCGCAGCGCGATGCGATGCATCGGGCAAGCGCTGCAACGCACCTGGCGCTCGTTCAGTTCTTCGCCAGCGCCTTGGCGAGAATTTTGTCGCGGCCGTAAATGTCATCGCGGAAATGTACCGTGCCATCCTTGTTGGCCCATGCCGTCAGATAGGTGACGTGAACCGGGATGTGTTTCTTCAGATTGACGATACGCCGCTTGCCGGAAGCAATCTGGCTGGCGATCCGCTTTCCCGACCAACCCTGGCCGCCCAGCAGGACCTCGGCGAGCTGCTGGGGATACTGCACCCGCATGCA
>JAHEJE010000156.1 GCA_024639035.1 Alphaproteobacteria bacterium | reverse complement strand
CCTGCGAAATGAAGCTCTCGCCCGCGAAGTCGGCCGGCCGCAGTTCCGCCCTGTCCCGCAAGCGGTGCTGTTCCGGCATGACGGCGACCAGGGGCGCATCGAGCAACCGCTCACGTTTGACGCCCGGCAAGACGCTCTCAACAGCGGCGATGCCGAGATCGAGTTGCTGGCTGGCGATCCATTCGACGACCTTGGCCGAGCTGCGGATCTGCAGCGATACGCTGACATTTGGGTGCTGTTGATTGAACTTACCGATCACCCTCGGCAGGAAACCCAGGGCAACGGCGGGCATGGCGGCAATCTTGAGGCTGCCGGCACTCAGAGTGCGGATATCCTGCGCCGTCTGGATGATGCGATCGAGGCCGAGAAACGAGCGTTGCACCTCCTCGTGCAGGACTTGCGCTTCCACCGTCGGCAGCAGCCGGCCGGCGCGGCGCTCGAACAGGTTGAAGCCGAGGAAGTGCTCCAGGTCGCGGATCAGGCGGGTGACCGCGGGCTGGGTGACATAAAGCCGCTCGGCGGCCGCCGTCACGGTGCCGGTTTCCACCACGGCCTGAAAGGCTTCCAACTGACGATGATTGATCCGCCGACCCAAGGCGCACTCCATAAGCTGATGTTATGGTGCGACAGTGCCTGTGCAGGGCGGGCCACGTCAAGACAGGCCGGTGGCCGGATCGTTGAAGCGGTTGATGCGGAATGGTTCGATGGGCAGGCTGCAGGCCCCGGTGTCGACAAGTTCGGCGATCAGCCTGCCAACAATCGGGCCGAGTTGAAAACCATGGGCGGAGAAGCCGAAGGCGTGGAAGGCGTTGTCTTCGGCCACGCTCGGGCCGATGACCGGAATGGCGTCGGGCATTACCGCCTCGATGCCGGCCCAGGCGCGGACGATGCGGAGACCCGCGAGTTGCGGAAACAACGCGCGAACGGTCTGGGCGCTGGTGCGCAGGCCGGTGAAATCAAGTGCTGTGATGTTGTCGTCCGGCACCGCCCGGCCACGGTGGCCGCCGCCGATCAGCACGGTGCCGTTGTCGAACTGCTTGAACGACAGAACCCGACCGGCGGAGCCGACAACCGGGGTGAGGAACGGTTCGATGCGCTCGGTGATCATCAACATCGGGGCTTGGGGGTCAACCGGGGCGAAGTCACCGATCATCTGTGCCACCTTGCCGCCCCAGGCGCCGGCGGTGTTGACCAGCACCGCAGCTTGATGGGAGCCGCGCGTGGTCTCGACGATCCAGCCGCCGGCGGCGCGCTTGATGCCGGTCACCGCGGTTTCGGCTTCGACCCGACCGCCCGATGCGAGGACCTTTCGGTGAAAGGCACTTACGGTGCGATAAGGATTGGCGGCGCCATCCTCGGCACACCAGATGCCACCGGCACAGTGGGCGGAGAGCGCCGGGACAATGCTGCGCAGTTGCCGGGCGTCGACGATTTTTTCGTGATCAAAGCCCAGTTTTGCGAGATCGCGGACACGGGATTTCAGGCCGGCCAATTCCTTGTCCGTCTCGGCAATCAGCATCTGGCCGCACGGCGAAAAGCCGCAGTCGTCGTCGACGAGGTCCGGCATTTGGTGCCACAGCTCGAGCGCTTCCACCGACAACGGCACCTCGGCGAAATGGCGGCCGAGCCGGCGCACGCCGCCGGCGTTGACGCCCGAGGCATGACGGCCGGGATAGTCCTTTTCCAGCACCAGGGGTCTGAAGCCGGCGCGGCACAGGTGCAGAGCGGCGGAAAGCCCATGCAGCCCGCCGCCGATGATGATGACGTCAGGATGCATTCTCTAGCGACCGGTCGGCGGCTGCGGCCTGATCGTCGTGCAGCGCGGCCAGTTCGCCGAGGGTGACCGGCTTGATCGGCGGGCGGATGCGGTAGTAGCCGACCTCGGCCATCGGCCTTGCGGTTTCGCTGGCAATGATCTCCGACACGGTCAGGCCGCACAGGCGGCCCTGGCACGGGCCCATGCCCGAGCGGCCGAAGGACTTGGTCTGGTTGGGGCCGATGCAGCCAAGGCCGACGTAGCTTCTGATCTGGCCGGCGGTAACCTCCTCGCAGCGGCACACGATGGTGTCGTCCGGCGGGGCGAGGAACTCCGGCGATGGGGCATAGAGCGCATCGAGGAACGGCCGCGGCGCCATCTCTTGCGCAAGCCTGGAACGCTCAGCGGCCAGGCGGGCCTCGGCCTTGCCAGTCTCAAGCGTGCCCAGCGCGCGGGCGCTGGCGAGACCGGCGATGCGGCCTTCAAGCTCGGCGACCACGGCACCGCCGATGCCGGCGCCATCGCCGGCGAGGAAGATGCCGTCCAGTTCGGTGGCGCCGTCGGCATCGCGACGCGGCCGCCAGCAGCGTTGCAGTGCGTCCCAATCGTGCGGCAGGTTGAGCGCGCGGGTGATCTGCACGTTCGGCACGACGCCGATGTGCAGCATCAGGGTGGTGCAGGCGATCTCGTGCTGCCGGCCGGCCCGACTGAAACGCAGCGCCTGCAGCCTGCCGTCGCCAACCGCCTGCAGGCGCGTGGCGGTCTTGACATGGCGCACCTTGTGCTTGCGCAGTTCAGCCAGCAGACCCAGGCCCTTGCGCAGGTAGCCGGGGGTCCGCAGCGCGCCTGGCAGATGGCGGAGCGCCGTGCGGTAGTTGCTGCGCGGCGTTGTTTCGACGAGGGCTTCGATTGCACCACCGGCGCGCAGATATTGCGCGGCGATCAGAAACAGCAGCGGACCGCTGCCGGCCAGAACCAGGCCTGCCTGCGGCACCAGGCCGGCGGTCTTGAGCAGGATCTGCCCGGCTCCGGCGGTCATGACGCCCGGCAGCGTCCAGCCGGGAAACGGCATCGGCCGTTCGGTGGCGCCGTTGGCAATGACGATGGCATCGGCGGTGATGCGGTGCGAGGCGCCGTCACGGGTCATGTAGATCTCGCGCTCCGGTGTCACCTGCCAGACGGTTGTGGCGGTCCAGTGGTCGACGGTGGATGCGGCGAGAGTGTCGGTCAGTTTGGCGCCGTTCTCGTAGTCATCGCCCAGTATGGCTTTGCCGGGCCGGGCGGCAGATGTGATGGCCCGGTAGATCTGGCCGCCCGGGGCGGGCTGTTCGTCAATCAGGACGACAGAAGCTCCGCAATTCGCGGCTTCGACGGCTGCCGCCATGCCGGCCGGGCCGGCACCGATGACAGCAAGTTGGACGCGGCCGGTCATGGATTGCCCTCCGCAAGCTTGCGGGCGCCGGACATGGCATCGATCCGCATGCCATCGCGCACCTGAACCATGCAGCCCTGGCGGTTGGGTTCGCCATCGATCTCGACCAGGCACTCGAAACAGGCACCCATCATGCAGTAGGGCCCGCGGCCGGTGCCGCTCACCGGGGTCGTGCGGGTGATCCGATGGCCGGCGGCGATGAGGGCGGCGGCCACCGTATCGCCGGAGCGCGCGCGCACCGCCTCGCCGTTGAAAAGAATGGTGATGTCCTCGGCTGGACCGTCAGGCAACCTGGCGAACGTCGAAGCGCTTGGCACTGAAACTCTCCACAAATTCGGGTTGCTGATCTTCGGCGATCCATCTGGCGAGGATTTTCGCATGCGCCGCCGCCAGGGTCACGCCGGAATGGCAGGTGACCAGCGAAGCACCGGGGCATTGCACCGAGCGGTCATAGATCGGGTGGCCATCAGGGCTCATGACGCGCAGCGAGCCCCATGAGCGCACCATGCGGACGTGCTCAAGCAGCGGATAGATCCTCACCGCGCGGTGGGCGATCTGCGAGATCACCCGCGGCGTCGAGGCGTCGTCGAAGCCGACATCTTCGTGCGAGTCGCCGATTTGCACCGCGCCCTCGCCGACCTGGCGGACCTGTACGGAGGGAAACTTGAGAAACGGCCTGATGCGTTCGCAGACCATGACCTGGCCGCGGAGCGGTTCGACCGGTGCATCCAGGCCGACCATAGGCGCCAGCCTGGCGTTGCCCAATCCGGCGCACAGAACGACCTTGTCGGCGTGGATCATATTGCCGCCGGCCTGCAGGCGAAAACCGGTGCCGAGTGGTTCGATCTGCTGCACGGTGCCACCGCTGTCGATCTGCCCTCCGGCGCGCCGGAAGGCGGCATAGAGCGCGCGCAGCATGTAGAGCGGGTTCAAATGGCCGTCCATGGGCGAATAGGTCGCGCCGACCACGTCGGGGCCGATTTCCGGAACAAGCCGCTTGAGCGCGTTGTGGCCGAGATACTCAAACGGATAGTCGCCGTCCAGCGCGGCGCTCAGACCTTGCAGACGTTTGACGCCCGCCTCAGCTTCATCGTCGCTGAGGAAGATGTCGATGCCGCCTGGTTGGGTGAGCTCGACATCGACCCCGGCGGCCTCGCGCAATTCCTCGGCAAAAGCCGGCCAGAGGTCGGCCGACTGGCGGGTCCAGCGGGCATAGTCGGTGAGCTTTGCGCCCTTGCCCTGAACCCAGACCAGACCGAAGTTGCCGCGCGAGGCGCGGAAGGCGCGGTCGCCCTCGTCGAACACGGTGACCTGGCGACCCAGTTGCTGCAACCCGAGGGCAACGGCCATGCCGACCAATCCGCCACCTACCACTGCAAACTCGGTGTTCACAAAGCTAACCCTTGCCGACCAGGATGCGATCGAGGCCGTAAAACCAGTCGAGCGCCAGCATCAGCACCACGGTGACGACGATCAGAACCGTGGAGATCGAAGCGATCAGCGGGTCGATGGTCTGGGCGATGTGATGATACATCCGAACCGGCAGGGTCATGGTCTCCGGCGAGGCCACAAAGATGCTCATGGTCACCTCATCGAAGCTGGTGATGAAGGCCAGGAGCCAGCCGCCGGCAATGCCCGGCAGGATGAGCGGCAGGGTGATGCGGCGGAACACCGTCCAGCGCGAGGCGCCAAGCGTCGCGGCTGCCTGTTCGGCATCGCGCGGCAGGCCGGTGATCGAGGCGAGCACCAGACGCAGAGCATAGGGCATGATCAGGATGGTGTGCGCCATGGTGATGCCGATGAAGGTGCCGGACAGGCCGATCTGGTTGAAAAAGCGCAGAAACGACACACCCATAACCACTGCCGGGATCATCAGCGGCGACATGAAGAAGCCGGTGATGGCATCGCGACCGGTAAAGCGGAAGCGGCCGATGGCGATGGCTGCCGGGATGGCGACGGCAATGGCGAAGGTGGCCGAGGCCAGGCCGAGATAGAGGCTCATCCAGAACGCATCGATGAAGCCGGGATAGTCGAAGATCGCCCGGAACCAGCGCAGCGACGGGCCGTTGGTCGGGATCGACAGGTAACCCTTGTCGGTGAACGACACCAGCACCACAGCGGCCAGCGGCGCGATCAGGAACAGGATGAACACGGTGTGGAAGATGAGCTCGATGGGGCCGTTCTTTTTCATCGCTCCGCTCCTACTCGAAAATCTTGGCGTAGCGCTTCTCGATGAAGCGGTTGTAGCTCATGATGATCGCCACATTGGCGACCAGCAGCAACAGCGCGATGGCCGCGCCGAGCGGCCAGTTGAGGGTGTTGAGATACTCATCGTAGGCCGTCGTCGCCACGACCTTCAAGCGCCTGCCGCCGATGATCGACGGCGTGGCAAAGGCGCTTGCCGTGAGCGCAAAGACGATCAGGCTGCCGGACAGCACGCCCGGCATGATCTGCGGCAGGACGATGCGGCGCAGCACCGTCATCTTGCTGGCGCCAAGTGTCAGCGCGGCGTCTTCGGCCTGCGGGTCGATGCGCTGGATCGAGGCCCATACCGACAGCACCATGAACGGCACCAGCACATGCACCAGCGCGATGATCATGCCGGTCTGGGTGAACATCAGACTGAACGGTTCGTCGGTGATGCCGACGAGCTGGAGGAATTCCGAGATCATGCCCTTGCCGCCGATCAGCAGCGCCCAGCCGAGGGTGCGGACGATCACCGAGATGAGAAGCGGCCCGAGAATGACGATCAGGAACAGCGACTTCCACGGGTTGCGCATGCGCGACAGGATGTAGGCCTCGGGCGCGCCGAGCAGGATGCAGATCGCCGTGACGGCCAGGGAGATGAGGAAGGTGCGCAGGAAGATCTTGTGGAAGTAGCTGTCGCTCAGTACCTCGACATAGTTGGCGAGCGTGAAGCCGGGCTGGATGCCCTTGGTGAAATCAAAACCGTAGAAGCTGAGGACGAGGGTCATCAGCAATGGCGTACCGAGCATGCTGGCGAACAGGACGAGGCCCGGGGCGCTCAGCCAGTAGGGCCGGCTCTCGACTGTCGCCGCGGTGCTCATGCGGCATCTCCCGGCACCAGGACGCGCACCGCATCATCGGCCCAGGACAACGAGACCTTGTCGTGGCGCTGGCGCGGTTTGCCACCGGTGTTGGCTTCGGTGAGGATCAGGTCGCCAAGCGGTGAGGACACCTTGTAGAGCCATTGATCGCCGTGGAAGATTGCGGCCTCGATTTCGCCTGGGACACCGGACTTGGCCTGGCCGGCGCCGATGTTGACCTTTTCCGGCCGCAGCGAAACGAACACCGTCGCGCCATCGCCGATGCCGGAGGCCCTGGCCTGCACGGCAACGCCGTTGATGTCGACGGTGACCGTGCCGCGCCCGGTCTTGGCGACGGTGCCCTGCAGCAGATTTGTCTTACCGACGAAGTCCGACACGAAGGCATCGACCGGCGCATCGTACATGCCGACGGGGGTGTCGATCTGCACCACCCTGCCCTTGTTCATGACCACGATGCGGTCGCTCATCGACAGGGCTTCGGACTGGTCGTGGGTGACCAGGATGGTGGTGACGCCGATCGACTGTTGTAAAAGGCGCAGTTCGATCTGCATCTCCTCGCGCAGCTTGGCGTCGAGATTGGACAGCGGTTCGTCGAGCAGCAGCACCGGAGGCTCGATGACCAGGGCACGGGCCAAAGCGACGCGCTGGCGCTGGCCGCCGGACAATTCGCGCGGATAGCGGTGTGAGAACTCGGTCAGCTTGACTTGGTCGAGCGACACGGCAACCTTCCTGGCGCGCTCGGCGGCATCAATGCCGCGCATCTCCAGCCCGAAGCTGACGTTTTCGGCCACAGTCATGTGCGGAAACAGGGCATAACTCTGGAACACGATGCCGAGGCCGCGCTGGTTGACCGGCTTTGACGTGATGTCCTCGCCGTCCAGCGCGATACGCCCGCCGGTCGGCTCATGCAGCC
>JAHEJE010000155.1 GCA_024639035.1 Alphaproteobacteria bacterium | reverse complement strand
GCTCAAGCTCGTGGGCCGGCGAGCGCGAATGGCGGCTGGCGAAATCCCAACAGGCCGACATCAATGGATCGCGCTGGCGCTTCTTCTTGGGGACCTTGGAAAACAGAAGACCCTCGCGCAGACCCCAGGCGGAAAACACCACCGACGCCGGGCGTGCCAAATGCAGCAGCCGGTCGAGGACCAGGGCCGCCATCGGCAGGACCGCGGCGCGGTTGCTGGAGACCGCCTTGAGATCGGCGAGTCCATCAAACGTCAGGCCGGCAACATAGGAACTCAGTTTGCGTGCCGGCTTGCGGTCGATCTCGTAGCCGTGGATGGCCTGTAGCGGATAGTTGCGCTGGGCCATGTGCAGCCGGGCGATGTTGCGCCAGGCGCCGCCGACCGCATAGAGGCTGGTCGTGGCCAGCGGCTGCAGGACGGGGCAGGACTTGAGGGCCTCATCGACAATCTCGCGGGCAGCGTCAAGGTCGCCGTCGGTCCTGTCGATCAGCCGCAACGGGCCGAGCGGCAGCGTCACGCCGTCACCGATCTGACCGCCTTCGACAACGACAAGTTCAAGACTGCCGCCGCCGAGGTCGCCAACCACGCAGTCGGTGCCGGGAAACGCGCCCATGATGCCGAGCGCGGCGAGACGCGCCTCCTGCTTGCCGGACAGCACCTGGATACGGTGGCCGAGCGCCTGTTCGGCAGCAGCGATGAATTGCTCGCCGTTCGAGGCTTCACGCGCAGCGGCCGTCGCCACGGCAAAGATCTTGTCGGCTGAAATCGCCCGTGACAGCGCCTTGAAGCGGGCCAGGGCGGCAAGCGCGCGCTCGACCGGCTGTTGCTGCAGTTGGCCGCTGGTCGCAAGGCCGCGACCCAGACCGCACAATACCTTTTCGTTGAACACCGGTGCCGGCGCCCGGCGCAGGCCGTCATACATCACCAGACGAACGGAATTGGAGCCGATGTCGACGACGCCGACCGGCTTGAATTTCGGTGGCCGTTCGCGGTAGCGGCGGCTGGCTTTCAAGACTGTGCTCCACTTTCTGAGCGAAGTTGTGTGACCCCTACCCTGTTGTTGTTCAGGCACCATAGCGCATCGAGACGGCCAGTCGGTGAAGCAGGAAGGGAATTTATCGCTCAATCCTTTTGAAAACCGGCGATTATTCGGGACACGAAACTTCGGGTGACCGCAGTTTTCGAGGCCAGCGCCTGACGGTCGATTTCAGCAACGAGTTGGCGGGCTGCATCGAACGAACGCTCCATTCTGGTCAGCATATAGGCAATCGTGGGTTCATCAACCGCGATTTGACGGTCAGCGAACTGTTTGACCAGCACCGCGCGCAGCAAGGCATCGTCCGGTGGCCCGAGCCGGGCCACGCGGGCAGCCCGCAACCGTGAGGCAAGATCGGGAAGCTGCACCTGCCATTGCGCCGGATCGCTGGTGCTGGTGAGCATGATCGAGCGGCCATGCTCGCGCGCCAGGTTGATGGCGTGGAACAGGGCCGTTTCATTAAGTCTGGCGCCGGGCGCATCCTCGATCAGCAGTGATCCCGACTGCAGCATCTCGACCGCCAGTGGCAAGGTCAGGTCGCAGGCATCGACCTGCACGGCTGCCGACCGCAGTTGCCAGACCTTGCCGAGATGGCTCTTGCCGCTGGCCCTGGGGCCAACCAGCACCAGCACCGGGTGATCCCAGTCGGGCCAGCGTTCAACGGCGGCAAGGGCGGCGGCGTTGGCCTGGGTGACCATGAAGTCTTCCCGCTCCAGGGCGGTGCGGACGGGCAAATCCAGGCTGAGCTGACCGGCCGAAACACTCTTGGCCATCGCCGTCAGGCCTTCTTGCGGGGCTTGCGGGCTCTGGCCACCGGCCTAGGTGCGGTGCCGGTGTAGAGCGGACTGGCGAGATACTGCGACAGCGCAAAACGCACCAGCACACCGGCGGCGGCGGCCAGTGGAACCGCCAGCAGAAGGCCGACAAATCCAAACAGATAGCCAAAGGCGAACAGGGCAAACATCAACCACACCGGATGCAGGCCGATGCTGCCGCCGACCAGTTTCGGCGACAGGAAATTGCCTTCCAGGAACTGTCCCAGCGCAAACACCCCGGCGACCATCAGAACGGAGACCCAATCAGGCCAGAACTGGATCAGCGCCATGCCGATCGACAACACGCCGCCGATGATCGACCCGACATAGGGAATGAAACTCAGCAGACCGGCGGTCAGTCCGATCAGCAGGCCGAAATTCAAGCCGACCGCGATCAGCGCCACGGCATAGAAGATGCCCAGGATCATGCACACCGTGCCCTGGCCGCGGATAAAGCCGGCCATTGCCGTATCGATGTCGCTGGCAATCTTGCGGATGGTGCCGACATGGTCGCGCGGCAGCCAGCTATCGACCTTGGCCACCAGGCGGTCCCAGTCGTTGAGCATGTAGAACACAACGATCGGCGTCACCACGAGCAATGAAACCAGATTGACCAGCGCCAGACCGCCGGACACCAGCGAACCAAGAAGGGTGGCGATCCATCCGGCCGCCTTGGCGGCGATCTCGGTCGCACCTTCGGGAACCTTGAGGTTGGCGCGATCAAGCGCCTGTTTCAGCCAGTCCGGTGCTGCCTCGTTGAACAGGCTCACAAGGGTGGCGGCATAGCCGGGCAGCCTTTCGGCAAACTTGCCGATCTGGTCACCGAGCAGCGGTACGATGAGCAAAAGGAGGAGCGCGAACACCATAAGGCACAGGGCCAGAATGATGCCGGTTGCGGCCAATCGCGGCACGCCCCAGCGTTCCAGCATGTCGGCAACCGGATCGAGGAAGTAGGCCAGCACCAGGCCGGCGATGAACGGCAGCATGATCTCGCCGAGCAGCCACAACAGGCCGATCATGGCCAGCAGTGCGGCAAACCAGAACCCGAGCTGTTTCTGCAGTGTCATCGATCCTTGCCCGTAACCACCCCGTTACCATTCTCGTTTGCCATGTGACGCACCCAGTCGCGCACGTACACAGCGCCCGATGCAACGGTCAGAAAAGCGACGACCAGCGATCCGTACAGGATCGCCACGCTGCCGTTGTGGCCGATCGACGGCAGGCCGATGGCGACGGCCGCCAGGATGATCTGCCCTGCAGTGTTGGCCTTGGAAACAAACACCGGCCTGATGTCCATGCCGCGATCGAGAAACCATGCCAGCAGCAGACCGCCGACAATAAGGATATCACGGCTGACAACAAGAATTACAAGCCACGGCTCGAAGATTTCAAGAACGCCCAGGGCGACATAGACCGACACCAGCATGACCTTGTCGGCCAGCGGGTCGAGGTAGGCGCCGAGGGTCGTGGCCTGGTCAAACCGCTTGGCGATGAAGCCGTCCGCGGCATCGCTGATGCCAGCCGCCAGGAGCACCAGAAAGGCCAGGGCAAACTGGGCCGAGATGATCAACCAGACAATCAACGGCACCGAGAGGATGCGCGAGATGGTTATCAGGTTGGGCAGGTTCATGTGAGCCTTGTGGCGGCAGCCGTTGACAAAGGCAAGTTCAAATCAGAAGGGCCGGAGCACCCAGGTGCCGCCGACAAGCACAAGCTCCATGCGCGACTGGCGCAGCGCCGATTGCAGATACTCAAAGCCCTGGGCATAGGTCAGCCGCACCACGGCGCCATTGCTCGACATGCTGGCGACTTCGACATTGGTTACGCTGGCGGTGATCGACAACTGTGACCGCATCACGTTCCACTCCTGCAAGCTGGAAAACGGCACGGCGATGTTGACCGCCTGCAGGTTGCTGTCGGAGATGCTCGAGCCGGTGCGCGATTTGGTCCACTTGAAGATCAACACCGTGTGGAAGCGCTCGACCGCCTGTGCGGCAGCGCCCTTCAGGCCGCCCTCGGTCGCGACGTATGTCTTGTCGAAACTGATGCGGCCGACCGGCGAATCGCCCTGCATGGCCGCCCTCAGCGAATTGTCGTTTACCGGTTCGCCATAGGCCACCAGCACCGCGTCGGCGCCATAGCGCAAGCGCATCGCTTCAAGATTCTGCTCTGCCCCCTGCACGATATCCTCGACAGCCAGGGTCTGGGCATCGGTGATGTCGGCCAGCGGGATCAGCAGCGGCACCAGGGCGTTTTCCGCCTTGAGCTGCTGCCAGGCGGTGCGCCACGGGTTGTCCTGCCACAGCAGCATCGTGCCGTCGGCCTGCTTCCACACCGGAATGACGAGGATAGGCGGCGATTGTTCCTCGACAAACGACACGCCAACGCTGTTGAGCGCCTTGCGCACCCGCTTGGGCAGGAACTTGATTGTCAACTTGCCGATGTAACGCCCCGGGCCGGTTCGTTCTTCTTCAACCGAGAGACTGGCCATCATGCGGCCGATCTGCGATGGGGTGAAGCGGCTCGCCTTGGCCTCTGCGGTCTTGCCGCCAAGCCGATTCAGCAAAACCGCAAAAGCCTTGACCTGGGCTTCGGAAATCGCCTTCAGCTTCGCCTTGGCGGCATCGACCTCCTTGGCGTCGACCTCGACACCGGACACGACATAGAGTGAAGATGCGTCCTGGGCGGCCAACGGCGGCGCCAGGCCGGCAATAGCGATCACACCGAGCACAATCCAAGCCCATGCCAGACAGGCGCGCGTGAGCCGCGCCAACCGCGAGGCGCGCGCACCGGCGCCGATCTGCGTTTTGCATTGCGTCAAGAATCTACCCCCAGCCGGTTTTTTTGCTTGCGCTCTCACACCGCCCACATAAAACAACCGGATATTCCATGTCCAACGCCAACCTACAGTCAATTTCATGCCGCAACAAGAAAAGCCGAACCGCCTCGACTACCGGCAGGCCGGTGTCGACATAGCAGCCGGCAACGCCCTCGTCGAGGCCATCAAGCCGTTGGCGCGGTCGACGGCGCGCAAGGGCAGCAGCTCGGCACTCGGCGGTTTCGGCGGCCTGTTCGACCTCAAGGCCTGCGGTTACCACGACCCGGTACTGGTCGCCGCCAACGACGGCGTCGGCACCAAACTGCGGGTGGCCATCGACAGCGGCCGGCATGACACGGTGGGCATCGACCTGGTCGCCATGTCGGTCAACGATCTTGTCGTGCAGGGTGCTGAACCGCTGTTCTTCCTCGACTACTTCTCCTGCGGCAGGCTCGACACCGATGTCGCCGCGCGGGTGATCGCCGGCATCGCCGAGGGATGCCGGCAGGCGGGCTGCGCGCTGATCGGCGGCGAAACCGCAGAAATGCCCGGCATGTACGACGGCGAGGACTACGATCTGGCCGGATTTTCCGTCGGTGCCGTCGAGCGCCGCAAGGTGTTGCCGAAGCGCACCGTTGCGGCCGGCGACGTGCTGATCGGCCTGCGCTCGAGCGGACCGCACTCGAACGGCTATTCGCTGATCCGCAAGCTGGCCGAACTCAGCGGGCTCGATTTCACCGACGAGGCACCGTTCGCGCCGGGTATGTCGCTCGGTGCCGCACTGCTCGAGCCGACCCGGATCTACGTGAAGCCGATCCTGGCCGCGCTGAATGAAGTGCGGGGCATCAAGGGCTTTGCCCACATCACCGGCGGCGGCTTCGTTGAGAACATTCCACGCATCCTGCCGGCTGACTGCGCGGCCCAGGTCGATCTGGCCTGCGTCGAGCCGCACCCGGTGTTCGGCTGGCTGCAACGGGCCGGCGGCATTGCCGAGCGCGAAATGCTGACGACGTTCAATTGCGGTATCGGCATGATCGCGGTGGTCTCGGCACGCTATGCCGATGCAGCGATGCTGGCCTTTGCCGCGCATGGCGAGGAAGCGGTGCGCCTGGGCGAACTCGGCGCGCGCGGCGAAACCGACGCTGCGGTGCAATTTTCCGGCAGCCTGCGGCTGGAGGCACCATGACCGGGAAACGCCGGGTCGGCATCCTCATTTCAGGGCGCGGGTCGAACATGCAATCGCTGGTCGCGGCAGCGGACGATCCGGACTATCCCGCCGAGGTCTGCCTGGTGCTGTCAAACCGGGCAGATGCCGCCGGGCTGGCGTTTGCCGAGGCGCGCAACCTGCCCACGGCCGTCGTCGACCATCGCGACTTCAGCGACCGCGCGGCGTTCGACGCCGAGGTCGCCGGGCGTCTGCGGCAGCACGGTGCCGAGCTTGTCGCCTGCGCCGGCTTCATGCGCATCCTCGGCGAGCGGCTGACCGCCGAGTGGTCCGGTCGCGTGCTCAATATCCACCCGTCCCTGTTGCCCTGCTATCGCGGGCTCGACACCCACGAACGGGCACTGGCCGATGGCGTCCGGGTGCACGGCTGCACGGTCCATTTCGTCAGTCCCGAACTGGATGCCGGGCCGATCATCTGCCAGGCGGCGGTGCCGGTGATGGCGGATGACACGCCCTCCTCGCTCGCCGCGCGGGTGCTCAAGGCCGAGCATGCCATCTATCCGCAGGCGCTGGCCTGGGTGGCCAGCGGCCAGGTGCGACTTGAAAACGGCAAAGTGCGCGCGCCTTCGTCCGGCGATCCGGATCAGACGCTGTTTTCACCGGCCATTCGCGCCCGGTAAGCCTGCTGTTCAGCCGCGGCACGTTTCCACCAGCTGTCGAACAGGGCGGCGCGGCGCGCCGGGATGGTCTCGTCCAGCACCGTGACCTGGCGCATGCGATCGGTGCGGAAATGCCGGAAGTCGGCACGCAATTCGCAATGGGCGACGAGAATGCGCTTGCGCTCGAGATAGCCCAGCGCCACCGGCCAGACGATCCGTCGGGTGTGCCGGCCATGTTCATCTACATAGCTGAGGTCGAGCTTGCGCGAGTTGCGCAGGGCGCGCCGCAGGGCGCCGGTGTCGATTGCTTCGGCCGGCTGATCGCCATAGTCCTGGGCAACCAGCGGTGCATCGAGTAGGATCGGCCGCAGGGTGCGCGGCACCACGGCGCCGATCTTGGCGACGGCATCGCGGGCGGCGGCGGCCAACTCCCTGTCGCCCTGGATTTCGACCAGCCTGGCGCCGAGCATCAGCGCCTCCAGTTCATCGGCGCCGAACATCAGCGGCGGCAGATCGTAGCCGTCACCGAGCACGTAGCCGACGCCGGCCTCGCCGCGCACCGGCACGGAATTGGCGATCAGCGAAGCGACATCGCGATAAACGGTACGGGCGGTCACCTCAAGCTCGGCGGCGATGCGCGCGGCGGTCACCGGCGTTCTGGCCCGCCGGAGGATCTGGACAATC
>JAHEJE010000154.1 GCA_024639035.1 Alphaproteobacteria bacterium | reverse complement strand
CTTGATCGAGCGTAGCTCTGATGCGGTTCAACTGTGAAAACTGTTTGAGTGTCTCCACGTCGTAACGCGATCCAAGATATTCGCGATTTTCGGTCAATTGGTCCAGATGGAGTCTGGTCTGTTTTCGAAGTGCCAGGCCGGAGTCGAGCGCCCGCTTCGCGCGTTCAGACAAATTGTGCTGCAGGCCGCGCACGCTCGAAGGCTCGTGCTGCTTGTGGATGAGAAAAGCGCTTAGATAGAGCTCCAGGGCATGTATGGCGCACAAGCGGAACGGCGCACTTGAAGACGGCTCGCCGCGTCGGTATTCGCGCTGCAGTAACTCAGCCGATTTGCGGTATTCTTTAGCCAGTCGAAGGAATTTCTCGACCGTTGAGTCAGTATCTTTCGGTTGTTGTTCTGGAAGCCCCGTCATTGGCTGTTCAGATCCGATTGTGGTACCTTTAATCATAGCGGTGATCGATTTTGACTCAATCAAAAACATCCTCGTTAGTAAGCTACACCGATTTATAGATTGTTAATATTCTGTTGTAGTTTCACTTTATTAATATTTACCGAAATGATGCTGGTCAATTCGAATGCGAAACATAAGCAACTACGATTTGATTTTGATTGTTCTGGGCATATCGGCGGCTTTCTGTCTTTCGCCGATTGTTGCGGACTTGGCTACGGTCGTGCTGTGGACGTTCATAGGTGCGCCGTTGGTGTTGATACCGGCGTCAATTCCAACTTTGTTTCTGTTCTTGTTATTGGCACGTTTGGCGCATTTTGGCCTGGGTCTGATTGGCGTTCGGTTTTGGCCGCTTGGCGGTGTTGTCGGTCTCGGGCTTCTAGCTGTGCTGCCGGCAATCGAGAACCAGCGTCTGAACAATATTGCCCAAGAGCTCATCGCTGATGACCGCAATGAAGTCAGTCAGCCTGTCGTCATCGGCACTCTGGCTGTCGTTACAACGTCACAGCGCAGCCGGGATCACGAGTGCGACGACCTCTGTCAACGGGTCTTGCTTGCCGGCAGGCCGTCACGGGTTCTGATGATCAACGCGCCAGCGCCTCTTCCCGCCCAGTTGGAAACTCTGACCGGGAAGCTCTTCTATCTCGAGCAGCGTCCAGCGTGTCCAGACATCGAACTCAGAAATTCGATCAATCGCATTGAGTTTCAGAGCGAGAAGACAACAGTACAGGGTCTTCAGCCTGCTGACATGCTGCGCCTGATGATTTCGAGTGGCGATTGTGTCGTCTCAGAACCGGCTTCACTTTCTGAGGCTGACGCTGTCTTGGCGATTGGTGAAATCAAGGTTGGCGAAACAGTGCTTTCAGCTGGTCTCAATCCATTCGTTGACACTGTCAGCGCAAGCCGCCTGAAGTTCTTTTTGCGTGAGAATGGCAGGCTTGTCGAACGCTATCGCCTCACGGGAACGACGACAAAGGAACTCTATCCAATCCTGATACCGACATATACAGACTCAAAACAACTGCGGAAATTGTCGCCGGCTTTGCTGCGACGCACAGCGGTTTCCGGTGCGGCGAAACGCTTTCGGCCGACGCCCCCAATACAACCGTTTCTTGAGGATGTTCTGGGCCTAAACCTCAGAATATCCGAGGCTAAGCGAAATTTGAAGGTCAATGATACAATTGCCCGGATCCTGCGTCAGCCGGGCGTGATTGCCGACAATGACCTTGAACTGATATCGCGTTTTCTGAAGCGGGCCGGTTCGGTGCTGGACAGATCCGTTGAAGATGCAGAGCTGGCTTTGGAGATATTCAGGGACAGGCGCGTGCCGGCAACATCGCCGAATGCCCATTCGACATTCTCGCTTGTCGTCGATCATTCGCAGTTGACTGCACAGTTTGCCGATGACCTGTTCAGCCGGCTGTCCGAGCTTGCAGATCTACAGCGGAAAGACGGACGCATCAGTCAACGGCAGGACTTCCATGCGTTGGTTTCTGTGGTGCCAAGATTGCCAGACGTTGCCGTACTTCCACACAAGGCAATGCTGCTCGAAATCGCCGGCTCTCCAAAACTCTACCTGAAGTTCCATTTACTCTTGACCAGGCTGTCTGCATTTGGTGTTGAAACGATTCCGGTCATATTTCGAGTGCTTGACGAGGTTGCCGAGATTGATTTGGGAGACAAGGACAGGCAAGCCAAGATACATGCCTACAAGAGCGCGATGATTGCGCTGTGCCGCATTGGGCCTGAAGGACGAGAGGGCATCGATATGCTGTATGCCCGAATTCATGCTGGCAAGGCGATGCTTTTTGGTAGTCACTGGGACTTGACCATTCACACACTGATCAAGCTTGGCGCTGAGCCGGACGAGATATGGTCTCATCTGAAAACCGCTCAACCCAAGCATCGAACGCGCGAGCACTTCAACGTCGCGGTTGAGACTGCGGCACGGCCGCGGAATCTTTGCAGTTGACGGCCGCGTTGACTGGTTTGCCAGACGCCGGCAGCATAGCGTTGGAGCTTTCGGCCCGTTGGTCCGCCTACTCGTGATATAGCACCCGCCCGGCGACCGCGTCGAGTTTTGCCAGGAGGGCGTGGTCGCGGGATTCGGGTGTGGTGATGATGGCGTATTCCAGGGCCTTGTCGGAGCCGATGGGGCAGGGGGGGTGGTCGGCCGGGAAGTCGGCGGCCAGGCGGGTGATGAGGCGGCGGGCGTTGCCGGTGTTGGCGCGCATCACATCGAGGATGGCGGTGATATCGACACTGCCGTGCTCGTCGTGCCAGCTGTCGAAATCGGTGACCATGGCGATGGTCGCATAGCAGAGTTCCGCCTCGCGTGCCAGTTTGGCTTCGGGCATGTTGGTCATGCCGATGACGTCGCAGCCCCAGGCGCGGTACATGTGGCTTTCAGCGATCGAGGAGAACTGCGGGCCTTCCATGGCGAGGTAGGTGCCGCCAACGTGGTGAGCGATGTCCTCGGCTCTGGCGGCCGCTTCGATGCGCTCTGCAAGCCCCGGGCTGACCGGTTCGGCAATCGAGACATGAGCAACGCAGCCGGTTCCAAAGAAGCTTTTGTCGCGGGCGAAGGTGCGGTCGATGAACTGGTCGACAATGACGAAGGTGCCCGGCGGCAGGTGTTCGCGGAACGAGCCGCAGGCGGAGACCGAAACCAGATCGGTGACGCCGGCGCGTTTCAGGGCGTCGATGTTGGCGCGGTAGTTGATCTGCGACGGCGGGATGCGGTGGCCGCGGCCGTGGCGCGGCAGGAAGGCCACCGAGGTGCCGGCGATGGTGCCGATACGAAGCTGGTCGGAGGGCTCACCCCAAGGACTGCTTGCCGTCACCCACTCGGCATCCTCCATATCGATGTCATACAGGCCCGATCCGCCGATGATGCCGAGAACAGATTTAGTCATGCGACCCTGCCGGTTGAATGGATAAGGGCCCGGTCGTGCTGATCCGGGCCCTGAAATTGCGTCAATGAATAGGCGCCTGCATCAGTGCAGGTCGCGCCAGATCTTCTTTTTGACCAGGAACATCAGCACGCTGAGGATGCCGAGATAGATCATGATGAAGAAGCCGGTGCGCTTACGCTCTTCCATCTTGGGCTCGGACGCCCAGGCCATGAAGGCCGAAACGTCGCGCGCCATCTGATCGACGCTGGCCTTGGTGCCGTCGGCGTATTCGACCGCGTCCTCGTTCAGCGGGTTGGGCATGGCCAGCCATTGGGTGGAGAAGTATGGATTGTAGTGCAACCCTTCCTTCTCCTCGCCGTGCGGCGGATCTTCATAACCGATGAGCAGGGAATAGACGTACTCGGCGCCGCCGCCACCCTTCACCAGCTTGATGAACGGCGAGACGTACCAGGGGAAATGCCAGCCTTCGCGCGACTTGGTGACAAGCGACAAATCAGGCGGATAGGCGCCACCGTTGGCGGAAGTCGCTGCCTCGACGTTGGCGAACGGGCTGGGGAAGCGATCGGCCGGCACCGCGGGGCGCTGGAACATCTCGCCATCCTCGTTCGGGCCGTCGGTGACCTCGAAACCTGCCGCGATGGCCTTGACCTGTTCTTCGCTAAACTCCGGACCGCCGGGCTGCGACAGGTTGCGGAACGACACCAGCCGCATCGAATGGCAGGCGGCGCAGACTTCCTTGTAGACGAGATAACCGCGCTGAAGCTGGGCGCGGTCGTACTTGCCGAAGATACCCTCAAAGGAGAAGTCGATATCCTTGGCAAGTTTGTTCCCGCCGCCGGCGGCCAACGTGATGCCGCTGGCAAGGGTTGTCGCCAGAGCGGCTGTGGTGAGGAATTTTACGATCTTGTTCATTGTCTTGCTCATTGCCTCACCCTCATTCAGCCGGTTGCGCTGCTGCGGTCGATTTCGCAGCTTGCTTGGCCAGCACCGACTCCGAGATCGACGAGGGCAGCGGCTTGGGTGTCTCAAAAAGCCCCAACAGCGGCAGGAACACGAGGAAGTGGAGGAAGTACCAGGCGGTCAGAATACGCGAGGCAATCACCCAGCCGCCCTCGGCAGGCTGGGCACCGCAGACACCAAGGCCGAGGCAGACCACGACCAGGATCCAGAACAGCTGGCGGTAGCGCGGCCGGTATGTCGCCGAGCGCACTTTGGAGGTGTCGAGCCAGGGCAGGATAAACAGGATCAGGATCGATGCGAACATGGCGACGACGCCAAGCAGCTTGTCCGGGATCGACCGCAGAATGGCGTAGAAGGGCAGATAGTACCACTCAGGCACGATGTGGGCCGGCGTCACCAGCGGGTTGGCTTCGACATAGTTGATCGGATGACCGAGGTAATCCGGCGAGAAGAAGACGAAACCGAACAAGAACAGCAGGAACACCAGGATCGCGAACAGATCCTTCATGGTGTAGTAGGGATGGAACGAGACCGTATCCTGACCGGATTTGACCTCGACGCCGACCGGATTGCCGTTGCCGGAAACATGCAGGGCCCAGACATGCAGGAACACCAGGGCGCAGAGCACGAACGGCAGCAGATAGTGCAGCGAAAAGAAGCGTTGCAGGGTGGCGTTGTCGACCGAGAAGCCGCCCCACAGCCAGGTCACGATGGCCTCGCCGAAGAACGGTATGGCAGAGAACAGGTTGGTGATCACCTTGGCGCCCCAGAAGCTCATCTGGCCCCAGGGAAGGACATAGCCCATGAACCCGGTTGCCATCATCGCCAGGAAGATCGCCACACCGATCATCCACAGCACCTCGCGCGGCGCCTTGTAGGAACCGTAGTAAAGGCCGCGGAACATGTGGATATAAACAGCGATGAAGAAGAACGAGGCGCCGTTGGCGTGCAGTTTCTGAATGATGTTGCCGTAGTTCACGTCGCGGCGGATATGCTCGACGCTGTCGAATGCCATATCGACGTGGGGGGTGTAATGCATCACCAGAACGATGCCGGTGATGAGCTGTATCACCAGCATCGTGGCCAGAATGCCGCCGAAGGTCCACCAGTAATTCAGGTTCTTCGGCGTTGGGAAATCCATCGCCTGGGCCTTGACCATGGTGACGATCGGCAGGCGCGAATCCAGCCATTTCACGACCGGATTTGAGAATTCATATGACGAGTGTCCGCTCATTGGTGCTGGTCCCCCCTAGCCGATGCGGATCTTGGTATCGGACAGATACGAAAATGGCGGTACCGGCAGGTTTTCCGGCGCCGGGCCAAGGCGAATGCGGCCTGCGGTGTCGTAGTGCGATCCATGGCAGGGGCAGAACCAGCCGCCGAAATCGCCGGCATCGCCAATCGGCACGCAGCCCAGGTGGGTGCACACACCGAGCATCACCAGATATTTTTCATTGCCGTCGACGACACGGTTGGCGTCGGCGGCATCGGCGCTGTCGGCAACGTTGGCGTTGCGGGCGGCCGGGTCGGGCAGATCGGCGACCGGAACGGCTTTGGCGTCTTCGATCTCTTTCGGCGTGCGATGGCGGATGATCACCGGATTGCCGCGCCACTTGATGGTGATGCTCTGGCCCTCTTCAATCGGACCGATATCGACCTCGACGGATGACAAGGCAAGCACCGAGGCATCCGGATTCATCTGGTCAATGAACGGCCAGACGGAAATACCGGCAAAGCCAACTCCCGCGGCGCCGGTGGCGATATACAGGAAATCGCGCCGTTCGCTATCTGTAGTTTCCATTGTGGACACGATGATCAACCCTTCGCGATGAAGCTGCGTCACCCCAATTTCACGACCACCCGCACAGGCGCCGGCCATCTGACGCATTCCGCTGGCGTTTTTGACATCGCCGGTGCAGAAAGTCCAGCCATCAAGTGTCGCAGTTGCGGTTCAACTTATGCAACGACGCAAATGGTTGCAGGGTTGGGGCGCAAAGGCAACTGCCGAGGCGGGGCGAAATGGTCGAAATAGCGCTTTATCAGCCTGATATTCCTCAAAACACCGCGACCATACTGCGGCTCGGGGCGTGTCTGGGGGTGGCGGTCAACATCATCGCACCGACCGGGTTCATCTGGTCGGACAAGGCGCTGCGGCGCGCCGGGATGGATTATCTCGACCATGCCCGAATCGTCCACCATGTCTCGTGGGACAGGTTCGTTGCGAGCACCGAAGCAAAGCGCCTGGTGCTGGCAACGACGAGAGCGGACAAGGACTACCGCGATTTCCGGTTTTGCGGAGACGACATCATCATTTTCGGCCGCGAGAGCGCCGGTGTGCCGGATGCGGTGCGCGGCAGCGTGAAACATCACATCGCCATTGCCATGCAACCCGGTATGCGGTCGCTGAACATTGCGATGTCATGTGCGATGATCACCGGCGAGGCGGTGCGGCAGTTGCGCTGAGGGGCGAATGAGCGGCTTGTGCGAATCCGGCCCGTCGGGCAGATTCCGGCGATGACGGCGGATATCAAATCGATTGCCGAGCATCTGAGAGCCCTGCGTTATGTCGAGGCTGCGGCAGGCTGCCGCGAAGTGCTCAAGTCCAGACCACAGGATGCGAACGCCCTGCATTTTCTCGGGCTGGCCGACTGGCACCTTGGCGGCGACGCGCAAGACTGCGCCGGACTTGTCAGGAAGGCGATCGTGCGGATGCCCGGCCACAGCGCCATGCACCATAATCTGGCGACGATACTGGGCGGGGCGGGGCGGCTTGAGGAGGCGGTGAAGAGTTACCGCAAGGCCATCGCCCTCAAGCCCGATTACGCCGAGGCCTACTATAACCTGTCCGGAATCCGCAAATTTGCCGCCGG
>JAHEJE010000153.1 GCA_024639035.1 Alphaproteobacteria bacterium | reverse complement strand
TCGAGTACTGGAGAAACCCGGATGCGACCCGGGCCAAGTTCATCGGCGACTGGCTGCTGACCGGCGACCAGGGCATCGTCGACGAAGAGGGGTATTTTTCGTTTTTCGGCCGCGATGACGATGTCATCACCTCGGCTGGCTATCGCATCGGCCCAGGTGAAATCGAAGACTGCCTGATTGCCCATCCGGCGGTGAAGCTGGCCGCGGTGATCGGCAAACCGGACCCGTTGCGCACCGAAATCGTCAAGGCGTTCGTCGTGCTCAACCCGGGTTTCGAGGCGTCCGAGACGCTGGCCGACGAGATCAGCGGGCATGTCAGGACCAAACTTTCGGCGCATGAGTATCCGCGCGAAATCGCCTTTGAAGACAGCCTGCCGCTGACCACCACCGGCAAGGTCATTCGAAGACTCTTGCGCGAACGCGCCTGATCGGCAAGACTCGGGCTTGAGCAACCAGGGCGGGGCATGCTCGAATGCCCTTTTGGGGATTAGTCAAACAAGGAGATCGACTATGCAATTGATTTCACGGATTTTGCGCGTGGCGGCTGCCGGCGGAATTGCCCTGGGCCTGTCGGTGACGGCGGCACAGGCGGACGCTATTGAAGACCGGCAGGCAGCCATGAAGGATGTCGGCAAATCGATGAAGGCGCTTGCGGCAATGGCCAAGGGCGAGGCCGAATTCGACGCGGCGGCGGTGAAGTCCAATGCAGATAACATTGCGGCAAAAATGGATGCGGCAAAGGCGCTGTTTCCCGACGGATCCGACAAGGGCGCAAAGGAGACATGGGCCAAGGCTGAAATCTGGACCGACAAGGATACATTTCTGGCGATCATGGACGATGGCATCGCAGCGGCCAATGCGGTCGCCGCGGTGGGCGATATGGATGCCCTGCGGCCGGCCCTGGGCGGTCTTGGCGGCAAGGGCTGCAAGGCTTGCCACGAGAAGTTTCGCCGGCCCAAGGAATAGGCACGGCTGAAGACTCGAAATCTTTCCGGGCCGGTTCGCAGCCGGCCCGGGCGTTTGCAAGCAACGGCAAGGCGATGAGGCAAGATGAAGAACGCCGCATGGGGTCTCCTGGTCATAGTGCTGATCGCAGCGGCGGCGGGCCTCTACATCAGTCATCCGCGCCCTCTTTATCCTTCATCGCTTACGGCCCACACGCCTGATCCGGAAAACGGCAAAAAGCTGTTCATCGCCGGCGGCTGCCTGTCGTGCCACAAGCCGGACAAGGGCAATGCGGCTGCCGACAAGACGATCCCGAGCGGCGGTCACGGCCTGCATACGCCGGTCGGGACGTTCTATCCACCGAACCTGACCCCGGATGAGAAGACCGGGCTTGGCGGCTGGTCGCAGGCCGACTTCGTCAATGCCATGAAACGCGGCCTGTCGCCGGCGGGCGAGCACTACCTGCCGGCGTTTCCCTATACGTCCTATGCCGCCATGACGACCGGCGATATCCGGGATGTCTTTGCCTATCTGAAGTCCCTGCCGGCGGTGGCGTCCGAAACCAGGGCGCCGGGCATTCCGCTGGTCTGGGTGGTGCGGCGCGGCACCGGCCTGTGGAAGGCCGTGGCATTTTCAGACAGGACGTATCAACCCGATGCCGCCAAAGGTCAGTCCTGGAACCGGGGGGCCTATCTGGTCAAGGGGCCGGGCCATTGCAGCGAATGCCACACGCCGCGCAATCTCCTGATGATGCCGGACATGGACCGCTACCTGGCCGGCGGGCCGCATCCTGAAGGGGGCAAGGACAAGGTGCCGTCGCTGCGCGACCTGATCGGCCGCAAGCGTTACAAGGATGGCAAGGACCTGGTCAGCGCATTCCAGTGGGGCGAGGCGTTCGGTTACGACAAGCTGTCGAGCGGCGGCATGGGTGCGGTGCAGGAAAACCTGTCGAAGCTGCCGGAGGGCGAACTTGCGGCGATTGCAGAGTACCTGACCAGTCTGAAGTAGCGGTCAGGCCTGTTTCGGTTTGCCGTCCTTGCCGTAGTAGTAGTTGGCATCGCGCCCGTAGATTGCGCCACGCAGGATGCGGCGGGCGGTCTCGGATTTCCTGATCGGATCGATGATGCAGCGTGCGGCATCATGGGCGAACACCTTGGCGGCATCGGCAACCGGTGACACTCCGGGGGCGCTTTGCGGCAGGTTGAAATGGCGCAGCGTGCCGTTCATCAGGCGCAACTTGTTGGCGCGCAGGACCGCCGGCGTCTTCCAGGTCATGGCCATGGAGATGGTGTATTCGCCGCCGGTGCGCACCCAATGGGGCCACAGGTAGGGGATGTGGACGGCATAGCCGGCTTTCATGGCGAAGATCTTTGCGCGGGCCTCGAACGAGGCGTCGTAGTGCTGGTTGCGGTGTTTGGACGGCGAGATTTCCATGGCCTCTTCGCTGACCAGAGAGCGGTCCTCGTTGTCGAAGATGTGGACGAACTTGTCGCCCTTGATCTGGACCAGGATGTTTTCTTCGGCATCGACGTGGAACGGCGTCGTTGAACCGGCCGAGGAGACGAAGATGAAGCCCTTCAGGTCGGAGAACGCCTCGGTGCCGGGGCCGGCGGCCTCGACGACCTCATTGAGGAAGGCATGCAGCAGTCTTCTGTAATCGGGATCGGCTTCAACGCCTTTGATCACCATCCAGGCATCGCAATGCTCGATCTGGCGGATGACCTGATCGGCCGGCAGATCGATCTTGGGGATATCTTCCGGGCGCTGGTCGATATCGACCTTGCCGGAACTGTATTCGATATGATCGCGGGGCAGCGACTTGGCCAACTCGACCAGCCTTGAAAGGCTGAACAACTCGTGATCCGCAAGAGCATGTTTCAGCCGGAACGGCGCTTTGTGAAACTTGGCGGTTTCCTGTGTGTCCTTCAGTTTGAGCAGTTTCATTTCGTCTTTCCCTTGAAAAGCCGGTGGTAGATGGACTTGGCGCCCGAGCGAGCGTGACGCCGCGCCTGTTCGGCGGTCTTGATGAAGTGGAAGGTGGCGTGCGACGTGCCGGGTGTGGCGATCAGCACATCGTTCATGGCGATGCGGTCGCGCCAGATGTGGTTGATCATCGGGTGATCGGGGATGGCCGATGAATCCACCCGGCGGATGCCGTCGCGTGACAAGAGGTCCTTGGTGACGTCCAGAACGAGCAGGACGCCCGGCGAGAAGCGGGCATAGTCCTCGTTAAAGGCGATCTTGCCGAGCCAGGCCTGGTCGCCGGACAGCATGGCAAACAGCATCGCCAGCGGCTTGCCGTCGAGCGCCAGTTTCCAGAAGATCAGCTCGCGGTTGGCCTGAAGCATCGGCAGTGCGGTTTCGAGAAAGCCCGACATGGCTTCGTTGCATGCAAGGGCCGTGCCGGCACGGCCTTTCCAGCCGGCGCTTTCCAGGCTCAGAAACTCATCGATCCACTGCGACAGGTCTTCGCCGGGCTGATAGGTCAGGCATTCCAGGGTACCCTGTTCGCCCAGCCGGGTGCGCAGCCGGCGCAGTTCCTTGCGTTTTTTGCGCTTGAAATTTCCGGCAAACCAGGCCTCGAACTCCTGGCCGGTTTCAAGCCCGGCGCGCTCGAAGGCATCGACGATGGCGAGCGGCTGGCCGGTGGTCTGCGAAAGATCATGCAGCGCGGCCATGAAGGGGCCTTCGGCGGGAATTTTTTCGAACAGTACGGCCTTGGCGTAGAACGATTCGCGAGCCGCCCGCAAGGCGGTTTCGAGGGCGGCGGACGGTTTATCGGCGGCGATCATCGGAAGGCCCGAAAAGCAGAAATCGTTGCTCCAGGTGGTCAGGCACGGCAGCGGCAGCAGCCAGCGGGCCGGCTGCAGATGGAGCGGCACCACGGCGGCAAGCCGGTCGGCGGTATCGCCCAGCACGGCAATCGTGACGGCGCCATGGGCCTGCGGGTCGGCATGCCGGTACATCGGCAACAGCCAGCCCGGCGCGGCGGCGATGGTCGGCTCGACGGCGGTTTGCTGCAGGCGGCGCCAGGGGGCAATCAATCGGCTGAACTGATTGGCATTGCCGAGGATGTAGGTGCGCGGCACCTCTGCGACCGGGGTCCGACCGGCGGTTGCCGGTCTGGCGAACGGCCATGTCCGCGTGGTGTTATTCAGCGGGTGTGTCATCGGCGGTGGTTCCGTGTGGGTTGGGTCGGGCGGTGACCTGGTTGGCGACGATTGACAGGACAACGGCCTCGAGGACGAAGGCCGAGGCGGTGGCGGCGGCGGCGCCCAGCAGGCCGAACCGCGGGATCAGGGTCAGGTTGAGAATGGCATTGAGGACGACGGCGGCGACCATCACGGCGGCGGTGATGTTCTGGCGGCCGGTGACCACCAGCAGGCCCTGCGCCGGGCCGGCTGCGGCGCGCGCCAGGATGCCGATGGCGAGAATGAACATGACCGGGTAGCCGGAGACGAACTCCGGTCCGAACAGCCACAGGATCGGCTTGCCCAATGCCAGCAGCATGGCAAGACCGATGGCCGAGGGCACGAAGGTCCACTTGCGGGCGGCGTTCAGCAGCTGGCCGAGGGCATTTGCGTCATGCCTGGCATGGGCCGAGGCGAAACGCGACATGATCGATGCCGACACCGCGAACTGCACGAAGGCGACCAGAGAGATGGTCCTGATGGCGGCGAAGTAGATGGCGATCTGGTCCGGTTCGACAAAGAATTCGAGCACCAGGATGTCGAAGTTCATCATGATCAGGGCAAAGCTCTCCATCAGGAGAACCGGCGCCGACACGATGACCCAGTGCCGGGCATCGTAGCTGCGCGAACCGCTCAGCAGGTCGCCGCCGTTGTGGCGGCGCTGCAGAAGGTATTGCACCAGTGCTGCCGTCCAGGTGGCAAAGACCAGCGCGGCGACGGCGATCTCGGCATTCGGCGACACCGAGCTGGCGAGAGCAAACATCGCGACCCCGATCAGCAGCAGCAGCGGGCGCAGGATGTAGCCTGGGATCAGGGCCAGATCCATCCGTCCGCGGGCGCGGCCGATGCCGTCCATGAACTCGACCAGGGCAAAGCCGGGCAGGCACAACAGCATGAACGCCAGGGGCCGGTGATAGTGTTCGGGAATGAGATCAGGCGCGGCGAGCAGGACGAGCGCGCCGATGATCGCGGCGGTGAGGCCGAAGCCGACCGAAACCAGGCGGCCGAAACGCAAGAACCCGCGGGCCAGCGCGGCCTTGCCATGTTCGAGGTATTCGGGGATGAACCGGACCACGGTGGTCGAGGTGCCGAGCGGCGCCAGCACGCCGATGACGCACAGCCACACCCAGATGTAGGTGTAGACGCCGAACTCGTAGGTTCCCATCCAGCGGGCGAGGAGGACTTGCGACAGAAAGGCGATGGCGGCCGAGGCAATGCGAATGGCAAACGCCATGAGGGCGCCACGCTGCGAGCGCGCTGCATCGTCGGTTCCCGACAGCAGCTGCGAGATAACATCGCTCAACCGCGCGGGCAGTGCATTGAGCACTTTTTCCATCGCTTGATCCGCTTCCCAACTGGCGCGGTGCCTCTTTGTGCGGGCACCGTCCCCATTTCGATGGCAAGCAGGCTAACCGATGGCGATTAAATTTATCCTTGTTCGGCGGGGAAATTGCGGTGTGGTAAACAACCGGTTTCAGCCGCTGAAGCCGCCGCTTTCGAGGAATGCAATCTCTTCGGGCGTCGACTGCCGGCCGAGGATGACGTTGCGATGCGGAAACCGACCGAAGCGACGGATGATGTCGGCGTGCTCGACGGCGTAGGAAATGTTGTCCTCAAGCTCGGCGGTGGTGAACAGTTCGACACACCGTTCCTGGTCGGCCAGGTCTTCGCTGTGCATGAACGGCATATAGAGCCATTTGCGGTGGTTCGTTGCGAGTTCATCGGCCAGGCCCGATGCGATGGCCTGTTTGGCGATCTCCAGCGCCTTGGCATCGCCGGTAAACATTTCCGGAGTGTCGCGGTGGATGTTGCGGGAGAACTGATCGAGCAGGATGATCAGGGCCAAAGCGCCTTCCGCCGTCTCGGCCCAGTCGTCGTAATCACCAGCTTTCGCCGTTGCCAGGGCATCGGAGAATTTTCGGGCCAGTACGGCATCCAGGTCCGGGTCTTTCTTGAAGTGCGCCGCGGGATCAAGTCCAAGCCAGAACCCGAGAACCTCGTTCGGTGTCGTCATTCTGATGTCTCCTATGTCAGGCCGGCGCCCTTGATGCCGGTGATGACGAACTGGACCGCCAGGGCGGCCAGGATCATGCCGAGCAGCCGGGTCATGGCGCGGATGGCCGTTTGGCCGAGGTAGCGCTTGAGAACCCCGGCGAGCAGGAACATCACCAGGTTGATCAGCAGCACGGCGAGCAGAACCGCGACAACGATCATCTGGGCAACGGGCTCACCATCGTGGCTGCCCATCAGCAGGATGATCGATGCAATGGCCCCGGGCCCGGCGATCAGCGGAAGGCCGAGCGGGAACACCCAGACATCGTCGTGACTGCTCGATACCGGGTCGGCGGCAGCATCGCGGGCGTTCTTCTCGCGCCGCTCGGTGCGCTTTTCGAACAGCATTTCGAGCGCGGTGAGGAACAGCAGCAGGCCACCGGCAATGCGGAACGCCGGCAGGCTGATGCCGAGGAAATCGAGCACCGAGCGGCCGGCAAAGGCGAAAACCATCAGCACCGCGGCACCGAAACATGTTGCGTAAAGCGCATTACGGCGGCGGGTTCTGGCGTCCATGTCGTGGGTCAGGGCCAGGAACACCGGCATCAGCCCGATCGGATCGATGATCACGAACAGGGTCGCGAAGGCCGGAAGGGCCACTTGTGTCCAGTAGATATCCATCGTCAACAATCATCGCGGGTTTCAAGCAAAAAGGCCAGCTTCGCAGCTGGCCCCGGAATGCGAAACGATTTCAATGCGGACTAGAACTCGTCCTTGGGCTCCAGCACCTGGCGGCCACGGTACATGCCGGACTTCAGGTCGATGTGGTGCGGACGGTGCAACTCGCCGGTCTGCTTGCTCTCGACATAGGTCACATGCTCCTTGGCATGACCAGAGCGCCGGTTGCCGCGCTTCATCGGGGTGACTTTTCTTTTCGGGACTGCCATGGATCAACTCCAAAAATCTCAAATTACTCGCAAGGCAAAGCACCGCCGGTGCACTGCTGGCGTTCGGTGCGGCGCTTATACAGCCTGTCATGGAAAAAGCAAAGGGCAGAAACGCCGCAATGCCGGCTCAGCGGCG